>CALJTZ010000483.1 GCA_937975655.1 uncultured Synechococcus sp.
AGGCGGTGTTTGCATGCGCTTGATGCGCAAACGGCTACCGGCTTCGTCGATGAGGTCGATTGCTTTGTCGGGAAGGTGACGATCGCTGATGTAACGGTCGGCAAGATTGGCCGCAGCTACAAGCGCTTGGTCGGTAATGGTGACGCGGTGGTGCGTTTCGTACTTGTCGCGGATGCCCTTCAGAATTTCGATCGTGTGCGCAAGGGTTGGCTCATCAACCTTCACGGGCTGGAATCGACGCTCAAGTGCAGCATCTTTTTCGAGGTGCTTGCGGTATTCATCGAGCGTGGTGGCACCGATGCACTGCAGTTCACCCCGGGCCAGGGCGGGCTTGAGGATGTTGGCGGCGTCGATGGCACCTTCGGCGGCACCGGCGCCGATCAGGGTGTGCACCTCGTCGATCACGAGGATCACATTCCCGGCGCCGCGGATCTCCTCCATGATTTTCTTGAGGCGCTCCTCGAACTCACCGCGGTACTTGGTGCCGGCCACCAGCAGGCCGATGTCGAGGGTGAGGACGCGCTTGTCTTCGAGGATGTCCGGGATGTCGCCGGAGTTGATCCGTTGGGCGAGCCCCTCGGCGATGGCGGTTTTGCCAACGCCGGGCTCACCAATCAGCACGGGATTGTTCTTGGTGCGACGTCCCAGGATCTGGATCACCCGCTCAATCTCGTTCTGGCGGCCCACCACGGGGTCGAGCTTGCCGTCGGCGGCCTGTTGGGTGAGGTTGCTGCCGAATTCGTCGAGGGTGGGGGTCTTGGTGGAGCCCTTGCTGCCACCACCGCTGGCTACCTCGGCGGTCTCGCCGAGCATGCGGATCACTTGGGTCCGCACCTTGGCCAGGTCGACACCGAGGTTCTCCAGCACCCGGGCGGCCACGCCTTCGCCTTCGCGGATCAGGCCCAGCAGCAGATGCTCGGTGCCGATGTAGTTGTGGCCCAGCTGGCGGGCTTCCTCCAGGGACAGCTCCAGCACGCGCTTGGCCCTAGGCGTGAAGGGAATCTCCACGGCCACGAAGCCGGAACCCCGGCCGATGATTTTCTCCACCTCAACGCGGGCGTCCTTGAGGTTCACGCCCATCGACTTGAGCACCTTGGCGGCCACGCCGGTGCCCTCGCCGATCAGGCCCAGCAGGATCTGCTCGGTGCCGACGAAGTTGTGGCCAAGGCGGCGGGCCTCCTCCTGGGCCAGCATGATCACCTTGATGGCCTTCTCGGTAAACCGCTCGAACATGGGGCGGGGCCTTTTGCGGGTGACACCAACCTATCAGGGTTGGAGGGGGTTGTGTGGTGTGCCGTTCAACACCCTCAAACCCTTTGCGGCAGCTGAGGGGTGCCAGCCTCATTTGCACAACTGAAGCCTGAAAAGTTTTCGGTTCTACGCATCAGGAATGGACGGCAATCCGTACTGCCTGGGCATGCGGTAAATCAGCTGCGCGTCAGCGTCTGGTCAAGCCTGAGCCATTGGATCAGAGCATCTTGGCCATTGCGGTAGTAGGCGCGACGGATCCCGGCGGTCTGGAAGCCGGCCGCGGCGTAGAGGGCCTGGGCGGCACCGTTGTCAGCGGCCACCTCGAGGGTGGCGTGGGCGGCCCCCTGGGCCGAGCCCTCCTGCAGCAGGGCCGCCAGCACCCGACGGCCAAGGCCCCGGCGCCGCTGCTGGGGATGCACCGCCACGGCCGTGATGTGGAGCTCGTCCACCACCAGCCAGCCGCAGGCCAGGGCCTGCAGGTGCGGCCCCAGCCAGAGCCCCAGGCAGGGGCGCCTGGCCTCCACCAGTTCCGTGTGCCATTGCTGGCGATTCCAGAAGCCGCCCAGGGCTGCCCCATCCAGCTCCAGGCAGGCCTCGAGGGCCTCGGGGCCCAGGGGTCTGATGGCTTCAGCCGGCCCGTTTGGTTCGCTCAACACGGTTGCTGCGCAGGGCGCTGCCTACGATTCTGAGCTGTTCACGACCTCTGGTTCGCGCGATGACCAGCACCTCCGCCCCGGCCATCGCCTGTGAGCGCCCCTTCGAGCAGGATCGGGATACGGCCAGTCCGAACCGCAATCTCGCCCCCGTCAGCACAGCCTTGGATGCTGAGGGGCGCCTGCAAGTGGGGGGCTGCAATCTCGGCGAGCTGGCCCGTCGCTACGGCACGCCGTTGTATGTGCTGGATGAGGCCACCCTGCGGGGCAATGCCCAGGCCTACCGCGAGGCGTTGCGCCGTTTCTACCCTGGCCAGGCCCTGGCTCTCTATGCCTCCAAGGCCAACAGCAGCCTGGCCATCACAGCCCTGGTGGCGGCCGAGGGGCTGGGGCTGGATGCCGTGTCCGCCGGGGAGCTGCTCACCGCCATCCGCGGGGGGATGCCCCCGGATCGGATCGTCTTTCACGGCAACAACAAGAGTGTCGAGGAGCTGAAGCTGGCGGTGGACCTGGGCGTCACCGTGGTGGCGGACAACTGGCTGGATCTGGAGCAACTGGCCGCCCTGGCTCCCGTTCAGCCCGTGTCCCTCATGCTGCGCTTCACGCCGGGGATCGAGTGCCACACCCACGAGTACATCCGCACCGGCCACCTCGACAGCAAGTTCGGCTTCGACCCCGACCAACTGGAGGCCGTGCTGCAACACCTGCTGGGCTGCCCATGGGCGCGGCTCACCGGCTTGCATGCCCACATCGGCTCCCAGATCTTCGAGCTGCAACCCCACCGCGATCTGGCTGGGGTGATGGCGGACGCCCTGCAGCGGGCCCGCGCCCTCGGCCACCCCGTGACCGACCTCAACGTGGGCGGTGGTCTGGGCATTCGCTATGTGGCAAGCGACGATCCTCCGAGCATTCAGGAGTGGGTTCAGACCGTGGCGCAGGCCGTGGCCCAGGCCTGTGAGCAGCGCGGTCTGGCGCTGCCCCGTCTGCTCTGTGAGCCGGGCCGCTCGCTGGTGGCCACGGCAGGCCTCACCCTCTACACCGTGGGTAGCCGCAAGGAGATTCCCGGCCTGCGCACCTATTTGTCTGTGGATGGCGGCATGAGCGACAACCCCCGCCCCATCACGTATCAGTCGCAGTACACGGCTCTGCTGGCCGATCGCCCCGAGGCCGAGGCCACGGACACCGTGACCCTGGCGGGCAAGCACTGTGAATCCGGCGATGTGTTGCTGAAGGAGCTGGCCCTTCCCCCTGCCACTACCGGGGATGTGCTCGCCGTGTTGGCCACCGGTGCCTACAACGCCTCGATGGCCTCGAACTACAACCGCATCCCCAAGCCCGCAGCGGTGTTGGTGCACGACGGCCAGGCGGAACTGGTGCAGCGCCGGGAGCAGCCGGAGGAACTGCTGCGCTACGACGTTCTGCCAGAGCGTTTGCGGCCGGTAACCTGAGCCGAAGCGTTTTGATTCGGGTTGTTTGATCCACGGCTATTGCTGGACCTGCTCTTCGCCACGGCGTTGGGCATGGTGCTGCTGGCCCGGGTCACTGAGCCCCGAACCCTCTGGTTGCTGAGGGGCTATCTCACCCTGGTGTCGCTCGCCTGGGTGGTTCAGCGCTACGCCAATCTGCCTCTCACCAGCAAGCTGGTGGATGCCCTGGTGCTGGCCTGCAGCCTGGCCCTGGCGATCCTCTGGCAGGGGGAGCTGCGTCGGTTGATGGAGCTGCTGGGGACTGGACGTCTGGATGTGCTGTTTGGCAGTCAACGGGCCGACAAGCAGGCCTCGGGGTCCGTTGCGGTGCTGAGTGAGGCGGCGGGTCGCCTGTCCCAGTTGCGCCGCGGTGGCTTGATCGTGCTCGACCTGGGCAGCGACCTGCGGCCCGAGGATTTTCTCAACCCCGGCATTGCCCTCGATGCGCAGCTGTCGGTGGATCTGCTGCTCAATCTCTTTGCCGTGGACACCCCCCTGCACGATGGGGCCGTGCTGGTGAAGGACAACCGCATCCTCTCGGCCGGGGTGATCCTGCCCCTCTCCCGCCAGGGCCTCAATCGTTTCGGCACCCGCCACCTGGCGGCCCTGGGCATCACCGAGCGCTTCGACCGCTGTCTGTGCATCGTGGTTTCGGAGGAGACCGGCACCCTCTCGATGGCCCGGCAGGGGCGGCTGGAGCGGCCCATCACCAGCAGCCGCCTGCAGGAACTCCTCAGTGAGGCCATGGCCCAGCCCCCCAAGGCGACCGCCAAGCAGGCGGGGCGTAGCGTGACGCTGGATCCGTCCGATTCATCTCCATGAGTCGCTCCCTGGCGACCACCACACCTGTCCAGGGGAATCGACCCTCGCTCCAGACTCTCCCGGCTGGATTGGATCCAGCACGACTGCCTGGACATGTAGCCGTGATCATGGACGGCAATGGGCGCTGGGCACGGCGCCGCAACCTGCCCCGCGTGATGGGCCATCGCGAGGGGGTGGAAGCTCTGAAGCGCACCCTGCGGCTCTGCAGCGATTGGGGGATCGGCGCCCTCACGGCCTACGCCTTCTCCACGGAGAACTGGAGCCGCCCCGGCGAGGAGGTGAGCTTCCTGATGACCTTGTTTGAGCGGGTTCTGGCCCGCGAACTGGGGGCCCTGGAACGGGAGCAGGTGCGGATTCGCTTCCTCGGCGACCTCGATCAGCTGCCCCAGGGATTGCAGGAGTTGATTGCCAATGCCGAGGCCCGCACGGCTGCCAACAGCGGCATTCACTTCAACGTGTGCACCAATTACGGCGGTCGCCGCGAACTGGTGCGGGCCGCCCGGGCCCTGGCCCAGAAGGCCGTGCACGGGGAGCTGGAGCCCCACCAGATCGATGAGCAGGCCTTTGCCGCCGAGCTCCACACCGCCGGGGAGCTCGATCCCGATTTGCTGATCCGCACCAGTGGTGAGCACCGCATCAGCAACTTCCTGCTCTGGCAGCTCGCCTACGCCGAACTGCACATCACCGATGTGCTGTGGCCCGATTTCAACGAGCAGGCCCTGGTGCAGGCCCTGCTCGACTACCAGAGCCGTCAGCGCCGCTTCGGTGGCGTGGAACCCGTTTCGCCCTGACTCTTCCTCAGCCCTTGACCGCCACCCTCGCCCAACCGGCCTTCGCCCTCCGCCACGACTGGACCACCGCTGAGATCCAGGGGTTGTTGGAACTGCCGTTGATGGAGTTGCTCTGGCGGGCTCAGGCGGTGCATCGCGCGGCCAACCCCGGCTATCGGGTGCAGCTGGCCTCGTTGCTGAGTGTCAAAACCGGAGGCTGTGAGGAGGACTGCGCCTATTGCCCCCAGTCGATGCACAACAGCAGCGATGTGACAGGCCGGCCGGAGCTGGAGGTGGAACCGGTGCTGGCCCGGGCCCGGGCGGCCAAGCAGGCCGGTGCCCATCGCTTCTGCATGGGTTGGGCCTGGCGCGACATCCGCGACGGGGCTCCCTTCGAGGCGATGCTGCAGATGGTGCGCGGCGTGCGCGAGCTGGGCCTGGAGGCCTGCGTCACCGCCGGCATGCTCACCGACACCCAGGCGGCACGCCTCGCCGAGGCCGGCCTCACCTCCTACAACCACAACCTGGACACCAGTCCGGAGCACTACGACCAGATCATCACCACCCGCACCTATCAGGAGCGGCTGGAAACCCTGGCGCGGGTGCGGCAGGCGGGCATCTCCATGTGCTGCGGCGGCATCATCGGCATGGGCGAGAGCACCACGGATCGGGCCTCCTTGCTGCAGGTGCTGGCTTCGATGGAGCCCCACCCCGAGAGCGTGCCGATCAATGCCCTGGTGGCCGTGGAGGGTACGCCCCTGGAGGAGCTGCCGCCGGTGGATCCCCTGGAGCTGGTGCGCATGGTGGCGGTGGCCCGTATCCTCATGCCCCACAGCCGGGTGCGCCTCAGCGCCGGCCGTGAAACCATGAGCCGCGAGGGCCAGGTGCTCTGCCTGCTGGCCGGGGCCGATTCAATCTTTTACGGCGACACCCTGCTCACCACCGGCAACCCCGATGTGGCGGCCGATCGGGAGCTGCTGGCTGCAGCAGGCGTGAGCGCCTGGGAGGAGCCGCTCTCCTGAGCGATGCCATGGGGGTGCAGGTGGCTGCCTTCTATTGCTTTGCCGCGATGGCGGAGCTGCCGCCGCTGAGGGCTGCGCTGCAGGAGCTGGCCGCAGCGGGCCAGGTGCGGGGCACGATCCTGCTGGCGGAGGGGGGGGTGAACGGCACCATCAGTGGGCCGGAACCTGATGTGCAGGCGGTGCTGGCCCGGTTGCGGGAGGTGCCTGGGCTGCAGGGGCTGGAGGCCAAGCTGAGCCGGGCGGACCAGCAGGCCTTTCACCGGCTGAAGGTGCGGCTGAAACGCGAGATCGTCACCATGGGCTGCCCCACGGTGAAGCCGGCGGATGCGGTGGGCACCTACGTGCCGCCGCAGCAATGGGATGCCCTGATCCGGGATCCAGACACCCTGGTGATTGATACCCGGAATTCCTACGAGGTGGCCGTGGGCAGCTTCGCGGGGGCGATCGATCCGGGCACGGCCAGTTTCCGGGAGTTCCCAGACTGGGTGGAGCGGGAGCTGCGCCCCCTGGTGGCCGAGCGACAACCCAAGGCCATCGCCATGTTCTGCACCGGAGGTATTCGCTGCGAGAAGTCCACCGCTTACCTCCTGCAACAGGGGTTTGAAGGGGTTCATCACCTGCAGGGGGGCATCCTCAAGTACCTAGAGGAGATGCCCGAGCAGGGCAGCAGCTGGCAGGGCGAATGTTTCGTGTTTGACCAGCGGGTGAGCCTGAACCACCGGCTGGAGCCCGGCTCCTATGCCCTCTGCCATGCCTGCGGCCTGCCGGTCTCCCCTGACGACCAGGCCTTACCCAGCTACGTGCGGGGTGTGAGCTGCCGCCATTGCCTGGAGCGCTTCAGTGATGCCGATCGGGAACGCTTCGCCGAGCGTCAGCGGCAAATGGAGTGGGCCCGCCGCCGCGGTGAGCAGCACATCGGTGGCTGAGACTCTGCCGGTTTTCTACAGCTTCCGCCGCTGCCCCTACGCGATGCGGGCGCGGCTGGCCCTGGCGGCAGCCGGGCTGCAGCCAGGCCGCGATCTGGAGCTGCGGGAGGTGGCCCTGAAGGCCAAGCCGCCGGAGCTGCTGGAGGCCTCCGCCAAGGGCACCGTGCCGGTGCTGGTGCTGCCCGATGGCACCGTGCTGGAGCAGAGCCTGGCGATCATGGGCTGGGCCCTGGAACAGGCGGATCCCCACGGCTGGTTGGCGGGGTGGGATGGGGCGGCGCAGGCGCAGATGCAGGCCTTGATCACCGAGAACGATGGCCCCTTCAAGCACCATCTCGATCGCTTCAAATACCCCCACCGCTATGGCGACGCTGGTCTGGCCGAGCGCCCGTTGCATCGGGCGGCGGCTCTGGCGATCCTGCGGGGCTGGCAAGAGCGGTTCGCCGGTGGGGGCTGGTTACTGGGTGATCGCCCCTGCCTGGCCGACTGGGCGCTGCTGCCCTTTGTGCGCCAGTTTGCCCATGTGGATGCCGCTTGGTTTGCCGCCCAAACTTGGACTGCACTGGCCGCCTGGTTGGCCCAGTTTGAAGCCTCGGATGACTTTGCCGCCGTCATGCAAAAAATGCCGCTTTGGACCCCTGACGCAACGGCCTAAACTGCGGGCATGAAAACACCCGTAGACCTTTCACACGCCAGCCGTCTGGTGAACCATGGCCCCACCGTGCTGATCAGCACCGTCCATGAAGGACGACGCAACCTCATGGCCGCGGCTTGGTCTATGCCGGTAGAGTTTTCGCCGCCTCGCATTGCGGTGGTCATCGACAAAAGCACCTTCACCTGCGAGCAAGTGCATGTCACGGGCCAGTTGGCTCTCAACATTCCGTGCCGCCTGCAAGC
>CALJTZ010000484.1 GCA_937975655.1 uncultured Synechococcus sp.
TTCGGTGTCGCGGGCGCGGCGGCGCACGATCGTGAGCGCCTGGGCCACGCTGTGGAACTCCTTGAGGTCGATGAATTCGGTCGTCATCAGACGACCCGCCGTTTCGGGCTCGTAGCCCAGCAACTGGGCGGTAACGCGGCGCTCCGCCGGGCTCAGCTCCGCCAGCAGGCGGCGCACCACCTTGGCCGGCAGTTCATCGAACAACTGCACCCGATCGTCGGGCGACATCTCCTCCACCAGCTCCAGCACCTCACTGGAGCGCAGACGCTCGAGCAGGGTCTGCTGCACCGAGGGCTCGAGGTATTCGTACACCTCGATGGCCTCATCCTTCGACAGCAACCGGAAGGCCAGGGCCTGCAGGGTGCGGGGCAGCCCGCCGATGGCCTCGGCGATGTCCACTTCCTGCACGGGCTGCAGCAGCAGCTTCACCGCATCGTAATTGCCGGCCTCCAGCATCACCTTGAGCTGCTGGGTCAGCACCTCGGTGAGGGCCGCGCCGTTGGCGGCATTGGCGGCAGCGGCAGCCATCGCCTCGCTCATGGGGCCCCGATGCTGCAGCTCCCCGAGTGTATGGGCTGAAGCCGCTAGGGTCCGGCCGTCTTCCCTACCGGCGAGCCCGGACCCCCTGAACCATGGCCGTAAATGTGAGCGAAGTGGTGGTGAAAACCGCTAGTGGCGCTGAGCAGAAGCTGGGCGATTTGGCGGGCCAAGTGCTGCTGATCGTGAACGTGGCCAGCCGCTGCGGTTTCACCCGCCAGTACGCCGGCCTGCAAGCCCTGCAGGAGAGCTACGGCCCCCAGGGGTTCACGGTGCTGGGTTTCCCCTGCAACGACTTCGGCGCCCAAGAGCCCGGAACCCTGCCCGAGATCCAGCAGTTCTGCTCCACCACCTACGGCGCCAGCTTCCCCCTCTACGAGAAGGTGCACGCCACCGGCGCCAAAACCGCGCCCTACGACGTGCTCACCCAGACAGAGCCCGCTGGTGATGTGGCCTGGAATTTCGAAAAGTTCCTGATCGGCAAGGACGGCACCGTGCTGGCCCGCTTCAAGAGCGGCGTGGAGCCCGATTCCGCTGAACTGAAGGGCGCGATTGAGGCCGCTCTGGCCGCCTGATCACAGTCCGCGGCTGTCTCCAAGAATCTGTACAGCCTGTACAGGTTCTTGGAGGCAAGATACAGAGAAAGCTGCCACCTCTGCATGGGCGGGACAAGGGGCAATAGCCGGGTGGGCGTCACACCAGAAACCCGCCTAAAATAGAATATAGATAGCAACGACGGGCTTGGCACTCCTCTCGTACGACTCCAACGCGCAGACCTGGACCGAAACCCTGCATCAACCAGACTGGACTTATCAGATCTGGCAGACGCAACCAGTTACGGGCCGATATGGCTGCATGGCTGGGGACGCCACCGACCTCAAGGACATCATCCTTCCGGGATCAGCGCTCGATCACGGCTTCAGCAACGGTTCCAACTACGCCGTTTACGGACTCGCCGGCAACGACAAATTCGCACCGGCTCGCATCGGGCAACGCTCAACTGCCTACCTCATTGGCGGTGCAGGACGTGATGAGCTGACAGGCTTCTTCGACAAGAAGACCAAGAGATCATGGGACAACATCATTCAGTTCGTGCTCACCGATAGTCACAGCGCAGACCTGATCATCAATTACAACCCCGGCAAAAATGCAATTGCCGTAGCCAATAACATCTTCTACGACCGCTGGTTCGACTATGGCAGCATGTCCCGGACGTTGTTCACCAAATACAGCTCAGGCGATCGCGCCATTTTCGCCGACACAGATAACCGAGCGAGAATGGCTGACCTCACACAAAAACAGGGCCTTGGATTTCTGCCCGAAGAAGTGCTGGTGCTTCGCGGAGAAACCTTTGAGACCGTCTCAACCTTGGATACAAGCACTTGGATCAAGCCTTCCCACCTCGCCTGGATTGGCAGCGACAAGTCCTACGAACTACATCTTGATGTGGACGGCAATTGGGGCAGCCTGGAAGACCAGCACCTACTCGCCAACGTGAAAAGTCAACGACCATGCAAATTCCCACAATTGACCTTTGGCCTAGTGGAAACCGATACCTGGACGGAATGCCCTCAGACCAGCACTAGGGGACCCATTGTGATCATGGCCAAATAGGGATCACTCTCAAACAATCGCGCATGGCTCACCCTTCCAGCCAACCGCGGCGGGGCTGGCCCACGGGGGCTGCCGTTTGCACCTGCAGCCAACGACGACCACCCGGAGCCTCCCAGCTGCGCAGCACCTGCAACGGCTCCCCGGCCGGCAGGCAGGCCAGGGCGGGAGCCCGCTGTTCGGGAGCGCAGTGCAGGGCCATGGGCCTGGTGGAAAGCCAGGGCTCCCTGGCTTGGCGGCGGCGCACCTCCGGCTGACGCCGATCGCCGGCACCGGCCGGCAAGGAGGCAGGGGCGAAGAGGGCAAACCCCAACAGGGCGGCCATTTGCCAGGGATTGAGGCGCAGCAGCCCAGACATCAAATGTCGAGTTGCGCGAAATCGAGCTCGGCGCTGTGGGTTTCGATGAACTCGCGGCGGGGAGCCACTTTGTCGCCCATCAGAATCGTGAAGATGCGATCGGCCTCCAGAGCATCTTCGATTTCCACCCGTTTCATAGTGCGGGTGGTGGGATCCATGGTGGTTTCCCACAGCTGCTTGGGCATCATTTCGCCCAAGCCCTTGAAGCGCTGAATCGTGTAATTGGCCTTTTCGCCGAAGCTTTCCACCGTCTTCTTGAGGTCGCCCTCGTTGTAGCAATAGGTGTGGTTCTTGCCGCGCTCCACCTTGTAGAGCGGCGGACAGGCGATGTAGATGTAGCCGCCTTCCACCAGGGCCTTCTGGTAGCGGAAGAAGAAGGTGAGGATCAGGGTGCGGATGTGGGCGCCGTCCACGTCGGCGTCGGTCATGATCACGATCCGGTGGTAGCGGAGGTTCTTTTCCTCGAACTCCTCACCCTTGATGCCCAGGCCGAGGGCGGTGATCAGCGCCTGGATCTCCGTGTTCTTGTAGATCTTGGCGTCGTCTGTTTTCTCGATGTTGAGGATCTTGCCCCGCAGCGGCAGGATCGCCTGGAAACGACGATCACGGCCCTGCTTGGCGGAGCCGCCAGCCGAATCGCCCTCCACGATATAGATCTCCGATTCGGAAGGATCGCGGGAGGAGCAGTCCGCCAGTTTGCCGGGCAGGGTGGAGCTTTCCAGCACGCTCTTGCGGCGCACCAGTTCGCGGGCGCGGCGGGCGGCCTCAGCGGCATTGAAGGCCTGGATCGCCTTCTCGAGGATCAGATCGATCACCGAGGGGTTGAATTCCAGGTATTCGCTGAGGGATTCACCCACAAGTGAATCCACGATGCCACGCACCTCGGTGTTGCCGAGCTTGGTTTTGGTTTGGCCCTCGAATTCCGGCTCAGGCACCTTCACCGAGAGCACGGCGGTGAGGCCCTCACGGATGTTCTCGCCGGCCAGGTTGGTGTCGGCATCTTTGCGCTTGCCGCGCTTCTTGGCGAAGGTGTTGAGGGTGCGGGTGAGCACCGTTTTCAGACCCTCGATGTGGGTGCCGCCATCCACGGTGCGGATGTTGTTGGCAAAGCCCAGAATGCTGTCGGAATAGGCGTCCACGCACCACTGCAGCGCCGCTTCCACCTGCACCCCATCTTTTTCCGAGTTCACATAGATGATCTCGGGATGCAGCGGATCCTTCTCCGCATTCATGTAGGCAACGTATTCCTTGATGCCGCCTTCGTAGTGATAGATCTCCTCGTGGGCGGCTCCATCGGCGCCGCAGGCGGACGGGCGGTGATCGCTGAACACGATCTTCACGCCGCCGTTGAGATAGGCGAGCTCCCGCAGACGACCCGAGAGGGTGCCGTAGTCGAACTCAATGCCGGTGGAGAAGATCTCGATATCCGGCTTGAAGCGCACGGAGGTGCCGGTGCGGCCCGTTTCAGAGGCGGGTTCGGACACCAGCGAACCGATCGGGTTGCCGCGCTCGAAGCGCTGGCGGTGCACCTGCTCCTGGCGGTACACGGTGACTTCCACCCACTCGGAGAGGGCGTTCACCACCGACACGCCCACGCCGTGCAGGCCGCCGGACACCTTGTAGCCACCGGAGCCGAACTTGCCGCCGGCGTGCAGCACGGTGAGCACCGTCTCCAGGGCGCTCTTGCCGGTGCGGGGGTGCACATCGGTGGGGATGCCACGCCCGTTATCGGTCACGGTGCAGCTGCCGTCCTCGTTGAGGGACACCGTGATATCGGTGCAGTGGCCAGCGAGGGCCTCATCCACCGAGTTGTCCACCACCTCGTAGACGAGGTGGTGCAAACCGCGCGGCCCGGTGGAGCCGATGTACATGCCAGGGCGCTTACGCACCGGCTCCAGGCCTTCCAGCACCTGGATCTGCTCGGCGCCGTAGGCGGCCTGGACTTTGGTGGCGTCGCTCATGGAATCCAGAGAAGGCCCCAGCCCAGCGCTGCAGGGCGCGCGGCAAGGGTTCGAGAGGCGCGCTAAGGCCAGCCTTTGAAGGCCAATCTAACACCGATGCAATAGAGAAGCTTCTGGGGGCCTCTCCGTTGTGATTTGGCTCGGGGGTGCACCCCGCCTCGCGGCAGAGTGCCTGCAATGACAGCCCACGCCCCCAGCTCCAGCCCAGCCCACCAGCCCCTGGTGATCGTGCTGCTGGGCCCCACCGCCAGCGGCAAAACCGCCCTGGGCATCGCCATCGCCAAGGCCCTGGATCTGGCGGTGCTCTCGGTGGACTCGCGCCAGCTCTACCGGGAGATGGACATCGGCACGGCCAAGCCAACGGCCACCCAGCAGGCGGAGGTGCGCCACGAACTGCTGGACCTGCGCCGCCCGGATCAACCGATCAACCTGCAGGAGTTCCGCGCCGAGGCGGAGGCCGCCATTGCCGCCGAACACGAGCGCCGCGGCATTGCCCTGCTGGTGGGGGGCAGTGGCCTCTATCTCAAGGCCATCACCCAGGGGATGACACCCCCAGCCGTGCCACCCCAACCGCAGCTGCGAGCCCAACTGGAGGCCCTGGGGCAACCGCTGTGCCACCAGATGCTCACGCTGGCGGATCCCGCCGCCGGGACCCGGATCATGGCCAACGATGCCGTGCGCACCCAGCGCGCCCTGGAGGTGCTCTACGCCACTGGGATGCCCCTGAGCAGCCAGCAGGGCGCCAGCCCACCGCCCTGGCGCGTGCTGGAGCTGGGGCTGAACCCGGCGGATCTGAAACAGCGCATCCAGCAACGCACGGCGGCGCTCTACGCCGAGGGGCTGGTGGAAGAAACCCGCGGGCTGCTGGAGCGCTACGGACCCGCCTGCGAACTGCTCAACACCATCGGCTACGGGGAGGCCAAAAGCGTGTTGCAGGCTGAGCTCAGCCCAGCCGAGGCCATGGCCCTCACCACGCGGCGCACCCAGCAATTCGCCAAGCGGCAACGCACCTGGTTCCGCCGCCAGCACCAACCGATCTGGCTGGATGCACCCGGCTCCGAAGCCGATCCGCTGCAACGGGCCTTGCTGGAGATCGAGCGCGTCCTAGGGTGAAGGGTGAACAGCATCTGTTTTCACTCCGTCCTCTCGCCCGCCTGAATGCCACCCCGTCCTCGTTTTGACCGCCGCGCCCCAGTCCGGGAGCTCCCCAACATCAATGACCGCATCAGTTACCCCCAGCTGCGGGTGGTGGATGCCGACGGCAGTCAGCTGGGGGTGATCACGCGAGAAGCGGCCCTCGAGGTGGCTAAGGATCGGGAGCTCGATCTGGTGCTGGTGAGTGAGAAGGCTGACCCACCGGTCTGCCGGATCATGGACTACGGCAAATACAAGTTCGAGCAGGAAAAGAAGGCCAAGGAAGCCAAGAAAAAGTCGCATCAGACCGAAGTTAAAGAGGTCAAGATGCGCTACAAGATTGACCAGCACGACTACGACGTGCGCATTGGTCAGGCCGTGCGCTTCCTCAAGTCCGGCGACAAGGTGAAGTGCACCGTGATCTTCCGCGGCCGGGAGATCCAACACACCGCACTGGCGGAACAGCTGCTGATGCGCATGGCGCGAGACCTGCAGGAGAGCGCCGAAATCCAGCAGGAGCCCAAGCGAGAGGGCCGGAACATGATCATGTTCCTGAGCCCGCGTAAAACCCCCCTCACCAAGGAAAAGGAGGCGGCCGCCGCCGCCAGCAAGGCTGTGCGGACGATCGAAACCCGCGCCACAGCGCCGGCCGAGGGCTAGCCGAGGGTTTCGGCAAACAGCGCCAGCATCGCGCTCCAGCCAGCCCGGGCCGCTTCTGCATGGAAGTCGGCCCGGGCTTCGCACATGTAGCCATGGCCGGCCCCGGCAGCGATCAGCAGCCGGTGACGCACACCCGCCTGGCTGAGGGCCTGGCCGATGGCCGCAATCTCCTCGGGGGGCATCAGGGGGTCCTGATCCCCGCAGAAGCACCAGAGGCGCCCCGGAATCTCGGGCACCACCGCCAGGGTGGGGGGCTGAGCCGGGTCGCCCGGGCGATCGGTGGACACGCGAGCGCCATAGAAATCACAGGTGGCGGCGATCACCGGCAGGGTGGCCGCGAGCATGGCCAGATGGCCGCCGAAGCAGAAGCCCACGCAGCCCAGGGCGTGGATGGCATGGCGCTGCTGCAGCCAGGCAGCGGCGGCCGCCACATCCGCCAGCAGCTGATCGGCCGTCACCTGGTCGCGGTGCTGGCGGCCGGCGGCTAAGCCTGCCTCGTTGTAGGGCACATCGAGATCGGGGGCGGTGCGGGCAAAGGTGCTGATGGCCAGGGCGGCATAGCCCTCCGCGGCCAGCCGCTCGGCCACACCGCGCACCCAACCATTCACGCCGAACACCTCCGGCAGCACCAGCACGGCGCCGCGGAGTGGCACCCCAGGGGCGGGCCGAGCCCACCAGGCGGGCATCGCGGCGGCCGGCACGGCAATCGACACCCACTCGGCCTGAATGGCTGGGGCGGCTGGGTGGTCAGTCATCCAAACAGGGCCGGGGTGGGGACCTCGATTGTGGGCCCCTCTCAAGTTCTGTACAGGCTGTACAGAACTGCGCACACTGCCGGAACACACACCACCTGCCGGAAACCATCCAGCCGGCACAGCACCGGCACAAGGTTTTATGCCAACGCGGCAATTGTCACCGGGCGCAAAGCTCCGTAAGGTGGCCCACACAGCTTGTGCCACTCCGGCGTGCGGTTCCACATCCAGCAGGACAGCGACATCCCGGCATCAAGCCAGCTGTACAACCAGATCTGCTTCGCCATTGCGGCACGCCACTTCCCGCCGGGCCATCGGTTGCCAAGCACCCGGCAGCTGGCCATGCAGACGGGCTTGCACCGCAACACCATCAGCAAGGTGTACCGGCAGCTCGAGAACGACGGCGTGGTGGAAGCTATGGCCGGCTCGGGCATCTACGTGCGCGACCAGCAGAAGCCCCGCGAGATCAAGCCGCCGCCGGGGCTACGGGGCAAGTCGATGCCGGACATCGACCGCGAGGTGCGCGAGAGCGTGGATGGGCTGCTGAACGCTGGCTGCACGCTGCAGCAGGCCAGGGAACTGCTCACCCGCGAGATCGACTGGCGCCTGCGCTGCGGCGCCCGGGTGCTGGTGAGCACCCCCCGGGAGGACATCGGCGCCTCGATGCTGATCGCCGAGGAACTCACCCCCAACCTGGAGGTGCCGGTGGAGGTGGTGCCCATGGAGGAGCTGGAGAGCGTGCTGGAGAGCTCCAACAACGGCACGGTAGTGACCAGCCGCTAGATCGGAAGAGCACACGTCTGAACTC
>CALJTZ010000485.1 GCA_937975655.1 uncultured Synechococcus sp.
CCTTGAGCAGCGCCAGCAGCGGCGTGTAGGGCGCAAAGCTCACGATCAGGTGGCGTTCCGCCATGGAGGCGAGGTGGCGCACCATGTCCTCAGCGGGCTGCTGGGGGTAGTGGATGAACACATCCAGGCAGATCACCGTGTCGTAGCGGCCGCTGAGGCTCTCGAGATCGGAAGCCAGGAAGCTGATGCGGCCCGGGGCGATTCCGGCGTCGCCGGAGCGCCGCTCCGCCTCCTGCACCATCGCAGCCGACAGATCCGAGGCGGCGATCGAGCCGGCGCCCAGCTGGGCCAGGGGCAGGCTGAGGCTGCCCACGCCGCAGCCGGCATCGCAGAAGCTGCGTGCGGCCAGGTTCCCCTGCTCCTGCAGCCAGGCCAGCACGTTGTCCACCGTTTTTTGGTGGCCGATGCGGATGTTGCGCTGCACCCGGTTCACGTCATCGCTGTCGCTGTAGATGCGGTTCCAGCGATCAAAACCGGTGGTTTCGAAGTAGCCCTTCACCTCAGCCTTCTCGGTCTGTTTGGCGTCTAGCAGCTGCTCGGCGGGCATCGGATTGGGCCTGGGCGTGGGGGGATGTGGCGCGGATCCTATTCAGGCCGCCCGTTGCCAGAGCAAGTCCGTGGCGTCGCCGCTCCAGCGCAGGGTCTCCTGGAGGGGCAGTCCCAACAGCAGCTGCTCGATGGGGCGGCTGTCTCCCAGCACCCGCCGCGGCAGCACCGTGGCGGCGGCGATGGCCAAGGGCGCGTCGCCACTCCAGCGGGCCAGGCGGCCGACGGCCTCCAGCAGCGGCAGGGTCACCCCCGCCAGGGTGCCGTCCTCCAGGCGGCAGCTGCCCTGCTCCACGATCAGGGGCCGCTCATCCCAGCGGTGGGTGCCATCGGCCAGGCCGTAGGGCGCCAGGGCATCACTCACCAGCACCACTTGCTGGGGGAGCAGGCGCTGCAGCAGCACCGCCATGGAAGGGGCCACATGCACCCCATCGGCAATCAGCCCCAGGGCCACATCGCCCCGCAGGGCGGCGGCGGCGATCGGGCCTCCCCCGCCGTCGGCAGAGGCCGAGGGCGCGGTGCCGCTGGCGATTATCGTCGGCGGGGGCAGCGCGAACCCTTTCGAGCCGCTCCTGGAGGCCCTCTTGGCGGCGTACGCCTCCGCGTCGAACTGAACGGAAGCCGAAGACGACGAAGAGGAGGCCCTGCCGAGGGCCGCGGCGAGCTCGGCGGCCTCGCCCTCTCGCAGCAGGTCGGGGGGCGGGGTTTGCAGGGCCTTGTCGAGCTCGGTGGCGCTCTTCGACGGCAGGGCGAACAGCTTGCGCACGAGTGCGGGGTGGGTGCGCGACACGGTGATCGACGGGCCCTTCGCGCCCTTCGCGACGCTCGTCACGTACACGCGGATGCGCTGGCCGTGCGGGTACTCCTCACCCGGGACCTGCTCCTCGGGCGGCAGGATCGCCTCGAC
>CALJTZ010000486.1 GCA_937975655.1 uncultured Synechococcus sp.
GGGCGGTGAGGGGGTGATCGCCAGTGATCATCACCGGCCGAATGCCGGCCTCGCGGCAGATGGCCACGGCCTCCCCCACTTCCGGTCGTGCCGGATCCAACTGGGCCATCAGGCCCAGCAGCACCTGGCCATCCAACTCATGCTCCGGGCTCTGGTGATGGGGGGCGCAGGCGAAGCCCAACACCCGCAGGCCGGAGGCCGCGAGCTCCCGGGCCTGGTTGAGCCACCACTGGCGCTGCTCGTCGCTGAGCGGCACCACGCCGGAGCCATCGATCCAACGATCGCAGTGGCCAATGATCACCTCAGGGGCGCCTTTGCTGATCAGCAATCGCGAGGAGCCGCTGGCAGTGCCACCAAGAGGCGCCTGTAGCTGGCCACTGGGATCGTCAACCCACACGGCCATCAATTGGCGTTCAGAGCTGAAGGGGATCTCCGCTGTGCGGCGGTAGTGGCTGCGCAGCTCGAAGCCATCGATTCCGCCTTTGGCCGCCACCACCACCAGGGCTCCCTCGGTGGGGTCCCCCAAGATGTCCCAACTGCCCTCCGCGTCCCGCTTGAGCTCGGCATCGCTGCAGAGCACGCCGGCCTGGAGCAGCAGCTCGCTGGCGCCTGCCGGGCTGCCGGGAGTCACGCCCGCCGGCGCCACCAGGGCAGTTGTGGTCATGGTTCCCACCGGCTCGTAGCCCTGCCCGGCCACGGCCACCGATGTAGAGCCCACCCGCAGTTCCTGCACCACCTGGCGGTTCTGGGTGAGGGTGCCGGTTTTGTCGGAGCAGATCACCGTCACCGAGCCCAGGCCCTCCACGGCCGGCAGACGGCGGATCAGCGCTGCCCGCCGCACCATCCGTTGGGTGCCGATGGCGAGGGTCACGGTGATCACAGCGGGCAGGCCCTCGGGAACGATGGCCACCGCCATCGACAGGGACACCTCGAGCAGGTTGAGCAGGGGCTGGCCTAGCAACCAGCCCAGCAGCACCACCACAGCCACCAGTACCAGGGCACTGCCCACGAGCACTTTGGCGAGGCCGTCGAGCCGTTCCTGGAGTGGGGTGCTCTCGCCGCCGGCGGTGTTGATCAGTTCGGCGATTTGACCCAGTTCGGTATCCATGCCCGTGGCGGTCACCACCGCCAGGCCCCGGCCCCGCACCACCTCGGTGCCCTGGAACAGGCAGTTCTGGCGCTCCAGAACAGGGGTTTCTGCCTCCAGCACCAGGCTGGCTTGTTTGAACACCGCTTCGGCTTCGCCGGTGAGGGCCGCTTCGCGGACTCCGAGGTCGGCCACCTCGAGTAGGCGTGCATCGGCGGGAACCCGGTCGCCGGCCTCCAGGCGAATCACGTCGCCGGGAACGAGCAGATCGCTCGAGAGTCGATCCCAGCTGCCATCACGGCGCGCTTGCACCATGGGCTGGGCCATGTCCCGCAGGGCAAGCAGCGCCTGTTGGGCCTTGCTCTCCTGCAGGTAGCCCAACAGGCCATTGAGCCCCACGATCACGAGGATCGCGATGGCATCCTTCGGAAATTCCTGCTGGTGAACAGACACGGCCGCTGAAACGGCAGCCACCGCCAGCAGCATGATCAGCATCACATTGCTGAATTGATCCCAGAGGATCTGCAAGGTGCTGCGGCCAGCTGCCAGCTTGAGGCGGTTCGGCCCCACCGTCGCCAGACGCCCAGCGCTTTCCGCCGTGCTGAGGCCGTTGCTGGAGCTGCCCAGCTCCTCCAGGCACGCGTCTCCTGGGAGGGAGTGCCAAGCCTTCGTGGCGGGACGGGTCAACGGGCGTCTTCAAATGCTCGCCGAGAACATAGACAGGAAACCGCCTCGATTGGGCTCTGATATCGGCGGCGCGCGTCCGCCTGGCCCTTGGACACTGCGGATCCGTTGGTCATCGTTGCTACAGAGAAGAAAACAGGCGCATAACCGGCTGCAGCCCGAATTGGCCAGTCATGGCCAAACCGTATAAATCACAACGTTGCCCGGCCCCCCGGATGGGGGACTGTTGCTTGGCGAACGTTGGAGAGGTTGCTCCCCTTCATGGCCCATGTCCCCCTCGCTGGCGGTGGTCCCACCCCGCTTGCAGTGTTTGATCGCTTCCGCACGAAGGCCTTGGCGCGGGTTCAAGAGCCTGAGCTCAAGCGCTATGCGGTGATGTTGTTGGCCGCTGGTGCTGGCCTGCTGCCCCTGATGGCGGGCTCTGCCAAGGCGGCTCTGGCCAAGGTGCCCACCGACGGTGCGGACACCCTGCTGATGCTGATGGGTTCGGCTCTGGTGTTGCTGATGACCCCAGGCCTGGCGTTCTTCTACGGCGGCTTCACCCGCGCCAAGAACGTGCTCAACACCATGATGATGAGCTTCTTCCTGATGGGGCTCATCGGGGTGGTGTGGGTGGTGCTCGGCTACTCCCTCTCCTTCGATACCGGTTTTGGCAGCCCCTTCATCGGCGGCCTGGGCCAGATGTGGCTGAATGGTGTTGGCGGTGAATTGGGTGATGCACCCCTAGCCGATGGCTTCGCGATTTCTGCGTCATCGTTTGCCCTGTTCCAGGGCATGTTTGCCATCATCACGCCGGCCCTGATCTCCGGTGCCCTCGTGGAGCGCATCAATTTCAAGGCCTGGTTCTGGTTCTCGCTGCTCTGGAGCATCTTTATCTATTGCCCCATGTGCAAGATGGTGTGGGGTGGCGGGTATATCGGTCCCTTCGGTGAGATCGGCGCCATTGACTTCGCCGGTGGCACTGTTGTGCACATTGCTGCGGGTGTAGCAGCCCTGGTGGCCACCGCGATTGTGGGTCCTCGCACCAATTTCCCCGATAGCAAGCGCCCGCCCCACAACGTGCCCTTCATCCTGTTGGGTGCTGGCCTGCTGTGGTTCGGCTGGTTCGGATTCAACGGCGCCAGCTATTTTGCCGCCAAAGGCGCTGGCTTCTCCTTCCTCACCACCACCCTCTCGGCCTCGGCCGCGATGCTCACCTGGTGTTTGATCGAGTGGTTCCGTGATGGCAAACCCACGGCCGTGGGTGCTGCCACCGGTGCCGTGGCTGGTCTGGTGGGGATCACTCCCGCGGCGGGCTTTGTGTACATGCCCCAGGCCCTGATCATCGGTATTGCCACCTCTGCGGCTTGCTATATCGCTGTTCAGGTGAAGGCTGCCATCAAGTTCGATGACTCCCTTGATGCCTATGCCGTTCACGGCGTGGGTGGCACGGTTGGGGCTCTGCTTACCGGCCTGCTAGCTGTGCCGGCCTTGGTGCCGGCCGATTATTTCCCTAAGTCTGCCGAGATTCTCGCCAACGGTGGCAACGCCGCCCTGTTTGTAGCCCACATCAAGGCGGTGCTCATCTCCTACGGTTTTGTGGGTATCGGCACGGCCATCATCCTCTGGATCGTGGGCGCTGTTGTTGGGCTTCGCGTCACTCCTTCCGAGGAAGAGCGCGGCCTCGACTTCGTCGCTCACGGCGAAGAGGCTTACGACCCCATGACCTACTGAGACGGCAGCCATGAAACAGATCACTGCTGTCATCCGCCCCTCCAAGGTGGATGCCGTCAAAACCGCCCTCGTCGCCATCGACGTGGTGGGCATGACCATCAACGATGTGCGTGGCTTTGGCCGCCAGAAGGGCCAGGTGGAGCGCTACCGGGGCAACGAGTTCACGGTGGACTTTCTCCCCAAGGTCCGCATCACCACTGTCGTCTCCGACGACAAGGTGGAAGCGGCGCTCACGGCCATCACGGACGCTGCCAGAACCGGTGAAATCGGCGACGGCAAGATCTTCGTGACGTCCGTGGACACGGTGGTGCGCATCCGCACCGGCGACCGCGGCGAAGCGGCCCTCTGAGGCCAGGCCCTTTCGGGATCGCTCCGATCTCACCCCAAAGCCCCACGCCTATGGCCTGGGGCTTTTTGCTTGTGTGGCTCTACAGGCTTAGCGTCGAGTGCTGTTCCTTCGCGGGTTGGCGCTTCCTGTATGCCGCGTCTGCGTTTTGATCGGCTCAAGGCGGCTCTGGTGGGGGCGCCCTTGCCCACGAGTGCTCACGACGAGGAGCGCCTCACCAACGCCGAGGCCCTGGCGATCCTCAGCTCCGATGCCCTCTCGTCGGTGGCCTACGCCACCCAGGAGATCGTGCTGGTGCTGGGTATGGCCGGCGCAGTGGGGCTGGGCTTCACCCTGCCGATCACGGGGATGATCATCGCCCTGATGGTGATCGTGGCGATCAGCTACCGGCAGACCATCAAGGCCTATCCCCAGGGCGGTGGCTCCTACCGGGTGTCCCACGAGAACCTGGGTGATATGGCCGGCCTGGTGGCCGGTGCCTCGCTCTCGATCGACTACGTGCTCACCGTGGCGGTGAGTACGGCAGCGGGCATTGCGGCCCTCACCTCCTATTTCCCCGAGCTGGACAGCCTGCGGGTGCCCCTCTGCCTGGCGGCCGTGGTGGTGCTGATGGTGGCCAACCTGCGGGGGGTGCGCTCCAGTGCCCAGATCCTGAGCTTGCCCACCTACGTGTTCATGGCTGCGGTGTTCACCCTGCTGGTGGCCGGTGGCGTAAAGGTGTGGGCCGGAGCGTTGCCCTCCATGCCCGCGGCGGAGCAGAACCTGGTGATGACCCAGGAGCACGGCGGCGCGCTGATGGCCGTGGGCGGGGTGCTGCTGATGCGCGCCTTCAGTTCCGGTTGTGCGGCCCTCACCGGCATTGAGGCGATCAGCGATTCGGTGATGGCCTTTCGCCCCACCGAGTGGAAGAACGCCCGCCGCGTGCTCACCGTGATGGTGCTGCTGTTGGCCACGATGTTTGGCGGTATCAGCCTGCTGGCCCATCACCTTGGGGCTGTGTATGTGGAGCACGGTCCAACGCTGCTCTACCAGCTGGGTGAGCAGGTGTTCGGCAACGGGCCGTTGCTACTGATCCTGCAGCTGTCCACCTTGTTGATCCTGCTGTTGGCGGCCAACACCGCCTACGCCGACTTCCCCCGGCTGGCCAATTTCCTGGCCCAGGATGGCTATCTGCCCCGCCAGCTCACCTCCCTGGGGGATCGCCTGGTCTTCAGCAACGGCATCCTGGCGCTCAGTGGATTTGCTGGTCTGTTGCTGTTGGCCTTTGGCGGCAGCGTGACCCGGCTGATCCCCCTCTACGCCGTTGGGGTGTTTCTCAGCTTCACCCTCTCCCAGGCCGGGATGGTGGTGCATTGGTGGAAGGACAAGACCCGCGGCTGGCAGGGCAAGGCCCTGGTGAATGGGTTTGGCAGCGCCGTTACGGCGGTTGTTACCGGCGTGTTGCTCTACAGCAAATTCAGCCAAGGGGCCTGGCTGGTGGTGTTGGCCGTGCCGCTGCTGGTGTCTCTGTTCCTCACGATCCACGGCCACTACCGCAGTGTGTCCAAGCGGCTGCGCCTGGCCACGGATAAAAAGCTCACTCTGCCCCCGGCTCCGGCCGGTGGGGGTGCGCCTGTGGTGGTGCTGGTGGGCCAGCTGCACCGGGGCAGTTTTGAAGCCGTGCGCTACGCGCGCAGCATCTCCAGGGATCTGGTGGCTGTGCACGTGGATCTTGGTCTGGGCAAAGCGCAGGCGTTCCAGGAGCAGTGGCAGCGTCAGCTGCCCGAGATCCCTCTGGTGGTGCTGGAGTCTCCCTATCGCTCCCTGATCGACCCGGTGGTGCAGTTCGTGCAGCAGTTTGAGATCCAGCACAAGAAAGATCGTGAGCGCTTCTGCACCGTGGTGCTGCCGGTGTTCGTGACCCGGCATCGCTGGGAGAACCTGCTCCACAACCAGAGCACCATTGCCCTGCGCAGTGCGCTGCGGGCCCAGGGCACGCGGGTGGTGACCACGGTGGGCTTCTATTTGTGACCCGCAGAGGAGTCCCGCTCCACAATCTCCGGTTTTCTGATCCGAGCGCCGACGTACGTTGACCCGGCTGCTGTACGCCTATGGACTCTTTTCTCTCCGCAGCGCAGCAGCCCGCCGGGCTGATCACTCTGCTGGTCTTTGCCGTTTCGATCCTGTTGTTTGTGACCGGCTGGTTGGCACCAGAGGTCACCGGCCTGTTGGCCGCGGCCCTGCTGGTGGCCTTCCGGGTGCTGAAGCCCGATGAGGCGGTGCAGGGCTTTGGCAGTCCGGCTCTGATCACCCTGATGGGGTTGTTTGCCGTGTCTGCGGGGCTGTTTCGCAGCGGGGGGCTCGATCGCCTGCGGGCCCTGATCGGCAGTGATGCGATTCGCAGCCCCAAGCGCATGATCGCCTTGATGGTGGGGGTGGTGGCACCGGTGTCGGGGTTCATCCCCAACACCCCGATCGTGGCCACCCTGTTGCCGGTGCTTGAGGGCTGGTGCCATCGGCGCGGGGTGTCGCCGTCCAAGGTGCTGCTGCCCCTGTCTTTTGCCACCGTGCTGGGCGGCACCATCTCGCTGCTGGGCACCTCCACCAACCTGTTGGCCAGCGATGTGAGCCGGCAGCTGGGCTTTGGTTCCCTGGAGCTGTTCAGCTTCACGGCCATCGGCATTCCCGTTTGGCTGATCGGCAGCCTCTACATGCTCTGGGCCTCCGATCGCTTCCTGCCCGACCGCGGTCTTGACGATGGCGATCTACTGGGCTCCCTGGCCCGGGAGGGCTACCTCACCGATGTATTGATCCCGGAAGGTTCCGAGCTGATCGGCCAGTCCCTCCACAACAGCCGCCTGCAACGTCGCTTTGATGTGGATGTGCTGGAGCTGCACCGCGGCGCCCAAACCTTCATGGCCCCCCTGGCGGATCTCAGTCTCCAGGCCGGCGACCGCTTGCTGCTGCGCTGCAACAAAGAGAACCTGCTGAGGCTTCAGCAGGAGCACACCGTGGCCCTCGCTGCCGCTGCGGACAGTGACCACGACCTGCGGGAGCTCACAGACCAGGGCTCATCCCAGAGTTCATCCCCCATGCGTGTGGTGGAGGTACTCCTGCCCAATGGCTCCACCATCACCGGCACGAGCGTGCGGGATCTGCGCTTCCGCCAGCGCTACAACGCCACGCTGTTGGCGGTGAGGCGCGGGAATCAGGTGTTGCGCGAGCTGCTGGGTCGGGTGGTGCTGCAGGCCGGTGACGTGCTGCTGCTTCAGGCCCCCCTCGATGCCATCCGTGGCATGCAGGCCAACAACGATCTGGTGCTGCTCGATGAACTCGAGAAGGACATGCCCACCACCAACCGCAAGTGGGTCGCCGTTCTGGTGGCAGCTCTGGTGATCGTTCTGCCCCTGTTCAAGGTGATCAACCTGATGGCAGCCGTGCTGCTGGCGGTGGTGATCATGGTGGCCACCGGCTGTCTGCGGCCCGGTGAGCTGCAGCGTTCGATCCGCTGGGACGTGATTCTGCTGTTGGGCTCGCTGTCTTGTTTCAGCGCAGCCATGCAGAAAACAGGCCTGGCCGAGGGTCTTGCTCAGGATCTACTCCACTCCCTGCAGGGGTGGCCGGCCTATGCGGTGCTGCTGGTGGTGTTTGTGCTGGCCCAGCTGTTCACGGAGGCCCTCAGCAATGGCACCACGGTGGTGCTGCTCATGCCCATTGCCACGGCCGTGGCCACGGGGCTTGGCTTGCCGCCGATGGCTTTCATCTTTGCGATCACCTTCGCCGCCAGCCAGAGCTTCCTCACCCCGATCGGCTACCAGACCAACCTGATGGTGTATGGCCCCGGGCGCTATCGCTTTCTCGATATGACCCGCTACGGGGCCCCGCTCACCATCACCCTCGCCCTGGTGGTTCCCCTGTTGATCTGCCGCCACTTCGGGATTTAATCGTCCCGCCCGAGAGCTGCTCCGTCAGCTTCGACCCGGGCCTCCCGCGTTGTAGGGAGAATGGGCTCAGCTTTGTGGCTCGTTTCCCTGGCCCGTCCCCGTTCGCGTTCCAGATTGCTCCGCCACAAGTCGTGGGTGCGGCTGCTGAAGCAGCGGCTGATCTGGCTCTGGCGCCATGAGGGCAGCCATGGCGAGCGGGCCAGGGGCCTGGCCGCCGGGGTGTTCACCGGCTGCTACCCCTTCTTCGGGCTCCAGATCGTGCTCGGCGTTGCCCTGGCCAGCCTGGTGCGCGGCAACCACCTGCTGGCGGCCGCCGGCACCTGGATCAGCAATCCGCTCACCTCACTGCCCCTCTACTGGTTCAACTACCAGGTGGGAAGTTGGCTCCTGGGGGCGGGCCCTGGCTTCCCTTCCCTGAACCAGATCAAGGAAGGGGCCCTGTGGGACCTGGGTGCCGCCTTCAGCAGCCGCCTGCTGCTGGGCTCCACCCTGGTGGGTCTGATCAGCGCCCTGGTGGTGAGTGGGCTCTATTGGCTATCCCTGCGCCGGCAAGTGCCTCGCTCTCAGCCCTGAGGCCCGCCGGGTTCGGTCTGCACCCGTTTCCAGCCCGCCAGCACGCCGAGGATGTCCGCGGCACTCACCAGCCCCACAAAGGCCCCGAATTCATCCACCACCACGCGCACGGAGGTCTTGTCGCCGCGGCGGAAGGTGGTGAGCAGGCGGTCGGCGCGGATCATCTCCGGCACGAATTGGGGTGCTTCGCAGAGCTCACTCACCGAGCGTTCCCCATTGCCCCGCAACAGTTCGGTGAGGGCCTCCTCGCGGCTCTGCACCCCCAGCACCTCATCCACCTCCTCACCCAGCACCACCCACCAGGCGTCTTCAGGGGCGGCAAGGATCTCCTCCTGGGCCGAGACCAGGGTGGTGGCCCCTGCCAGGGATGGGGTCGCCACCCGTGACACCATCAGGTCGCGCGCCGTGAGGTCGTTGAGCGCGAACACCTTGCCGATCATGGCCGCTTCATCGGCCTCAATTTGTCCTTGCTGGGAGCCCAGCCTGGCCATCAGGTGGATCTCGCGCTCGTTGGTGGTGAGCTCGGCCTCGGCGGTGATCGCGGGCATCAGCTTTTCCAGCAGCAGCAGGAGCGGCAGGCTGAGCCGCTCAAGGATCAGCAGCGCCCTGGAGGCCACCAGGGAGATGGGCATCGCGAAGTTGTTGCCGATGGCCTTGGGCAGGATCTCGGCAAACAGGATCACCAGCAGGGTGAACACCACGTTGAAGATCACCAAACCCATGGCGCCGCCATAGCCGCCGTGAAACACCTCATCGGCCCGGCTGCCCAGCAGCATCGAGCCCGAGATGTTGAACAGGTTGTTGGCCACCACCAGCAGGGCCAAGGCCCGTCCCGGCCGGGCCTTGATCCGTTCCAGGGCGCGGGATCCCGGCACCCGTTGTTGGGTGAGGGTGTGCACCTGGATCGGACTCACCGTGAGGATGGCGGCCTCCACTCCCGTGGCGATCGCTGAACCCACCAGGATCACCGCCCCCAGGACGATGAGCACAACGATCGGGTTCATGGGCGGGCCTGGCCTTTCGGGTTGGACCGGACCTTACCTACGGTTTGGCGATTAAACCCGTAGCGGCTGGATGACCCACGCCTCTTTGGCCAACGCGCTGTCTGCTGTGCAGCGTTGGCGCCACCAGCTCACGGTGCCCCAGTTCACCGTTGTGACGGGCCTGCTGGTGATCGTGGTGGGCACTTTCCTGCTGGCTTCCCCGCTGTGCTCCAGCGACGACGTGGGGTTGTGGCAGGCCCTGTTCACGGTGACCTCCGCCATCACGGTGACGGGCCTCTCAATCATCGTGGTGGACCGGGATCTCACCCTGCTGGGCCAGGTTGTGCTCGCCGGACTGATCGTGACCGGCGGCCTGGGCCTGATGGCCATCACCACCTTTCTGCAGGGCTTTGTGCAGGGGCGCTCCGGCCTGCGCCAGCGGCTCGACCGTGGCCGGGCCCTCGATGAATTCGGCGTGGGCGGCATCGGCCCCACTTTCAACAGCATCCTGCTCACCGCCTGCTGCGTGATGGGCCTGGGCACCGTGGTGCTCTACGCCTTCGGCTTCACCGACATCGAGAACCCGCTGCGGCGGCTCTGGGCCTCGATGTTCCACGTGATCAGCGCCTACAACAACGCCGGTTTCGGGCTCTGGGCCAAGAACCTTGAGGCCTACCGCGACAACCCCGTGGTCAACGGGGTGATCGCCAGCATGATCGTGATCGGCGGCATCGGCTGGCGGGTCATCAATGATCTGTGTGTGAACCGGCTTCGCCTGAAGCGCCTGCGCCGGCTGAGCCTGCATACCCGCCTGGTGCTGCGCACCACCGTGCTGCTGATTGTCGGCGGCGCCCTTGGCCTGCTGGTCACCGAGCACTTCGGCTATGAGGCCAATGCTCTGGGCGATCTCAGCTTCTGGCAGAAGCTGCAGATCACCCTGTTCCAATCCGTGAGCACCCGCACCGCTGGCTTCAACACGATCCCGCTCACGGCGGAAACCATCACCGATGCCGGCCTGCTGCTGATGATCGTGCTGATGTTCATCGGCGCCAGCCCCGGCGGCACCGGCGGCGGCATCAAAACCACCACCTTCGCCATCCTGATGGGAGCCACCCGCTCCACCCTGGAGGACCGCGACCACGTGCTGCTGCATCGCCGCCAGCTGCCCGATGCCACGGTGCTGCGCGCCGTGGGCGTCACCCTGGCCTCGCTGCTGTTCGTGGTGCTGATGGCGCTGCTGCTGGGCATCGGCCCCACGTCAGAGGGCCTGCCTGGCCATCAGACCTACAGCTTCCTCGAGAAGCTGTTCACCTGCGTGTCGGCCTTTGGCACCGTGGGGCTGGATGTGGGCGTCACCGCCAACCTCAACCGCTGGGGCCAGCTGGTGCTGATGGTGGGCATGTTCGTGGGCCGGATTGGCATCCTGCTGCTGCTCTCGGCCATCTACGGCAGCCGGCCGCAGCAGCGCGTGGGCTACCCCCGCGAGGATCTCTACGTGTGAGAGGTCTCCCGAACTGTGCCGACCGCTTAGAACAGTGCCGTGAGCGATGGAATCAGACCCGTGAACCAGTGGTGGCAGTGGGGGGCTGAGGGCGAGAGCCAACCGGGTGGATTTGCTGTGATTGGCGTGGGTCGCTTCGGCTCCTCGGTGTGCGCTGAACTGCTCCGGGCCGGTGCCGATGTGCTGGCCATCGATTCCAGCCAGCGGGCCATCGATGAGCTGCGCCAGATTGACCCGGCCATCGAAGCCCGGGTGGTGGACTGCACCGATGAAGAGGCCCTCCGGGCCGCCGGTGTGCTCGATCTGTCCACCGTGGTGGTGGCCATCAGTGAACCCATCGAGGCCAGCATCACGGCCACGCTGATCTGCAAGGACGCACCGGGTACCAAGGTGCGCCAGGTGATCGCCCGCGCCACCAGCGATCTGCACCTCAAGATGCTCTACCGGGTGGGGGCCGATCGCGTGGTGTTCCCCTCGAAGATGCAGGGGCAGCGCCTCGGCATGGAGCTGGTGCGGCCCAACCTGAGATCGGAAGAGCGTCGTGTAGGGAAA
>CALJTZ010000487.1 GCA_937975655.1 uncultured Synechococcus sp.
GCACACGCCACAGCCCCCAGCCCAACAACAACTGCAGAGCTGCCACTCCGCCGGCCCCCAGCCCCTGAGCCAGCCCCGCCAGGGCCCGGTCCCCCGGTAGGGCCGCGGATCCCAGGCCAATCCAGAACAGGGGGCCACGGGCCAGCAGCACCTCCGCCAGCCCCCAAAGGCTGGCCGCCAGCAGCGCCGCCCACCAGCCGTCCACTCCGAGCCGTTGCACCAACCAGCGCCAGCTGCCCACCAGCAGCCCACCGAGCAGGGCACAACCGGCCAGCAGCAGCAGGCACAGCGGCAGGCTGACGGGCAGGGGCACCCCAACCCAGTCGAGGGGATGCAGCCACAACAGCCAGCGATGGCTCACCAGCACCGCCCCCGCCCCCCACACGCAGGCGGCCCGGGGGCCCTGGGCCCACAGCGGCACCAAGGCCAGCCACAACAGGGGGGGACAGCCCAGGGGAGGCAACGCCGCGCCGGCCAACAGCCCACCACCAAGGGCGGTGATCCACCAGAACTGCCGGTTCCCTGCCATGGCCAGCAACCTAAGGAAGCGCCAAGGTTTGGGTTGTGAACCCAAGGCGCTTTGCCAGCCATGGATCCAGCCAATCCGCTCCAGCAGCTGCTCCTGCGGGGCCTCGGCACCACCTCCCTGGTGGCCGACCGCCTGCGCAGCGTGACCCAGGCCTGGGTGAGCAGCGGCCGCCTCGATCCGGCCCAGGCCACAGCCCTGGTGGATGAGGTGCTCAGCAGCCTGCGGGGCGAGAACCCCGAGCTGGAAAAGCAAACGGAACGCCAGGTGGGACGCAACATCGACCACCTGCTGCAGGACCTAGGCCTAGCCCGGCAACGGGAACTGGACGAACTGCGCGGACGCCTGGATCGCCTGGAGCGCCAGCTGCGCAACAACGGCGGGCGGCCCTCCGGCGGCGACCTCAGCGACATCCCCGATTGAGGGGGTGCGACGCCCTGGAATCCCTGGGGCAGAATCCCCCCACGGACCGCTCGATCCCTTCCCCATGCGCGACATCCTGATCAGTTCGGCGGTGTGCGTGGCCTGCCTGCTGCTGGCCCTCGTGAGCCAACTCGTGTCGCCCTCCACCGTGGTGGCCGCCAGCCCGAATCCCGCCACTGCAGCGGCGTTAAGCACGGCGGCAGTGAGCAGCAGCACCGCCTCGGCGGGCCGGATCGAGCTGGATCCCGAAGATCCCAACCCAACCCTGTTTGCCATGGCCACCGACAACGCCGGCTCCCCTGATCAGATCGCCGATTCCGGCGCCAATGCCCTTGGCGGTGAGCTGGTGGCTGCCAAAGAGCGCGTGACCCCCAGCGGCCTGCGCATCACCGACCTGGCGATTGGTGACGGCCCCGAGGCCACCTCCGGCGAGACCGTGTCGGTGAACTACCGCGGCACCCTCGAAAACGGCAAGGAGTTCGACAGCAGCTACGGCCGCGGCCCCTTCTCCTTCCCCCTCGGCGCCGGCCGGGTGATCAAGGGCTGGGATGAAGGCGTTGCCGGCATGCAGGTGGGCGGCAAGCGCAAACTCGTGATCCCCCCCGACCTGGCCTACGGCGAACGTGGCGCCGGCGGTGTGATCCCCCCCAACGCCACCTTGATCTTCGAGGTGGAACTGCTGCAGATCGGCCGTTGAGGTCAAAGGGCA
>CALJTZ010000488.1 GCA_937975655.1 uncultured Synechococcus sp.
ATCGACCACCTCCGTAAAGGGTGTGGTAGCCCTCACGGCTGCCCTGCTTCCAGGTGCCCTCGGCGTAGCGGATGGTGTTCAACAGAGCCCGCCGCTTGGGCGTGATCGCGTAGCTCTGGGGTTGTGCCTTCTCGGCCCGGGGAGTGGTTGCCTGGGTGGCTGCCTGGCTGCCGCTGTCCAACGCTTCCACCAAGGGTCCGGCAGCCAGCAGGGCGAGTGCAGCGCAGCAGGCCGCCATGGGGGCGTGGGTCTTGGCAGGAGAGCGGCGAACCATAAGCAGGGGAGCAAGCAGGAGTTCAGAGAGCTTGTTGCCCAGGCAGGGTCCAGGGCGAGACCCCCGGGAGCCGAACTGGACAAACGAGTCTTGGTATGCGTATGCCCCTGCTGTTCCGCTGGGACTCGCCTGGGATCCTCGAGAGACCACTGGCTGGCTGGCTCTGGGCTGGTCCCGCTTGCTCAGGGGCTTGCGGTGGCGACGAGCTGGGCGGAGGCGATTTTTTGATCAGGCAAGTTAATCAATTCTTTGGGATTGATTAGTGCAGTCCTAGTGGCGCGGCAGAAAGCCGAGGGCCTCACGGGTGCGCTCCAGGGTGGCCTGGGCCACGGTTTCGGCCCGTTCTCGGCCGTGGGCCAGCACGCGATCCAGTTCGGCGGGATCGGCGCTCAGTTCGGCGTAGCGCTCCTGCACGGGGCGCAGGGCCTCCACGGCGGCTTCGGCCAGCAACGGCTTGAAGGCCCCCCAGCCCATGGCGGCGCATTCGGCAGCTACGGCCTCGCGGCCCTTGCCGCTGAGGATCGCGTAGAGGCCGAGCAGGTTGTCGGTTTCCGGGCGCTCCGGGTTGCTGAACTCCAGGCCCATCACCGGGTCGGTCTTGGCCCGCTTGATCTTCTTGGTGATCAGTTCCGGCGGATCCAGCAGGGTGATCCGGGATCCCTCATTGGGATCGCTCTTGCTCATCTTGCTGCGCCCGTCGGTGAGGCTCATCACCCGGGCCCCCTGCTTGAGGATCAGGGGCTCGGGCACCCGCAGGATCGGGATCGGTTCGCCGCTGGCGTCCCTGGGGGCAAAGCGG
>CALJTZ010000489.1 GCA_937975655.1 uncultured Synechococcus sp.
CGGCGCTGGCGGGGGGCGGCAGGCGTTCAACCTGCTGGCGCACGCCGTTCTCCAGCGTCACGCGCGGGCCGGTGGGGGTGGGGGTGATGCGCCCGGCCTCGGCCAGGCAGGCCACCTGGGTGTGCCCAGGCTTGATCAGGATCGGCGGCAACAAGGTATCGCCCTCATCGAGCGTGAGGAAGCCCTTGCCACCCTTCTGGCGGGTGGTCAGGTCGCCCAGCTTGGCCAGCAGGCCAAAGCCGCTGCTGTTGGCCGGTTTGTCCTGTTTGGGCGTCTCCTGCGCCGCTTGTTGTTCCTGGCTACGGCAGATCAGCAACAAATCCTGGGCTGGCTTGATCAGGGCTTCGCGCCGCTCAAAGCTGTTCACCGCTGCCGGTTTGGAGCGTTCGCGGATGCTCCACACCAGGTCTTTGCAGCTGGCGGGTAGGCGGGGGTGATCCAGCAGTGGGTCGGCGAGGGCCCTGGAGCGCTGGCAGGTGTTGTTGCTGTTCTCCCTGGCGCAGCCCATGGCCGCTAACTGCACCTGCCGCAGGGTGTCCTGGCTTGGGAATGGCACGTACACCTCGGCCCTCGCCGTTACACCACTGCCCAGCAGCAACGCGGCGCTGGCCAGCAGCTGCGGCCAGGGGCGGGGGGCACGGGGGGCGGTCATGGGCGGGTTACCTGCGTGGTCCCATCATTGCCGCAGAACCCCGCTGCCGCAGGGTGGGCGGTTGTCGATGACGGCGAACCGATTGGACTGAGGGCCACTGCCACTCCGCCTCCAGCTGCTTGATTCGTTCGGCAGTCCTTCTGCAAAGACCCGGCCATACGCCTGCCTGACATCTGCCATGGCCATCGCCAAAGCAGCCATGCGCCGTGATCAGGCGGGCGTAACGCCCTTCATGATGACCTGTGTGGCGAGGGCTGACGACACACGATGGTGCTGAATGGCGAGATTGGGACTGTGCTGGAGATTGTGGATCCATGAGCACAGGGCAAGATACGGGAAAGGATTCGCGGCGCCTCGTTGCATCCTTGATGACGCATGTCTCGCATCGATGGGAGGAGTTGTTTTTCCTGTTCTTATTGGCTCTTCTGAGTCTTCAGGTGTTCGATTTTGTCGCTGACGCCAAATCATTTTCCCCTTCCAGTGGAGGGGCGATTTCTGTCTTCGTGTCCTTTGAGTCTTTTGTTGTCGACCATCTCTCGTATGCAGTGGTGCCCTTGATGGCATTGCCTCTGGTCTATTTGGCTTTTTGTCGCAGCAGGCCGCGTTGGCTGAGGAGATTCCTGGATGTTGTTGGCCTGTATGTCGCCGCAAGGATGCTCATCCAGTTGATTGGCCTCAATCTTCTTGTCTTTGACTCGGTTAACCCCAGGTTCACTCTCATTACCCAGCTGTTTTTGTTCCTGCCCTACTTGCTTCTGGTTTGGGGCTGGATCTATTGGCGGCTTGATTCTTTCGCGGCGACCATGAACCGCCGATTTTTTCAATTGGATTGCGAAAGAAGTGCGCCGCGACCTGTTGATTACTTGGTTGCTTCTTTCTCAACCGTTTTCTCGGCTTCTATTAGCGCTATTAAGGGAAGGACGGCCAGGGCAAAGGCGTTGATCATTGTTCATGGCTTTTTTGTCTATGACGTTATGGGGCTGATCTTCTCTAGGGCGGTTGCGCTGGTCCAGGCCAGGTGAGATCTGTCTCGTCGGGCATGAATCGCGTTGGCCGTGACTGGTTCTCGACGGGGTGTCGGCATGGGGGAGTCAGGCCCCATTGGCTACCGCTTCAACTCCGCATCCCGCCACTGCCGCACTGTTGCCTGCCCCGCGCCAACTTTTGTGCCAGCCGCTCGGTGATGCCCAGCTGTGCCCCGCGCCACAGCCGATCCACCTCTTGCGTGAAGTGGGCGGCCAGTAGGGGGGAGTCGATCACCAGCAGCACCTCGTCGTTTTGATGGGCTGCGGAGGGGCTCCAGTTGAAGGAGCCCGTGATCACGGTGCGGTTGTCGATCACGGCGAGCTTGTGATGGAGCTTGTCTCCTCCCGCCAGCCGGGGGATGCCCACGCCCTCCAGGGGGACCTGGAGGGGTTTATTGCCAGCCTCCAGCAGGCAGTCGCGATCGGGCAGGGACGCTCCCAGCAGATCCAGCACTTCCGAGAAGGGGCGGCTGGCAAAGCCAGGATCCGCCAGCAACCGAATCGCGACGCCACGGCCCTGCAGTTCGGCGATCACCTCGGTGAGGCTCTGGGCCGAGAACACGAACAGGGCCAGATCCACCCGTTGGCGCGCCTCCGCCAGGGTGCTGGCCAGCAGCAGCAGTCCCTGGTTGGGGTCGTCGCGCCGGTGCGGGGCGAACAGCACCTGCACCCGCTGCCCTTCCACCATCACGTCCTGAACGCCGCCGGAAGCCTTGGCCTGGCCAAAGCGGCTGTCGGTGGCCCCGCCGGGGCCATCGCCCCACATGCGGGCGAAGTCCTCGGCGAACAGCTGTGCCAGCTCAGCACTGTCCAGGCGCAGCAGGTGATTCACGTTGCCCCGGGTACGGGGATTGTCGGGATCGCCATGGATGCAGGACGGCGTGAAGTTGGTGGAGCCGGTCACCACCACCTGCCGGTCGGCCACGAGGTATTTGCTGTGCATCAGGCCGCTGCCGGCGCTGCCGTCTGCGGTGTCATCCAGTAGGGGCACCCCGGCCCGTTGCAGGATCGCGACGGCATCACCCTCTTCCCGCTCGCTGGCGCTGAGCTGGTCATCGTGGTTTCGATCGGCGAGGGCCCTCAGCTGATGGTGCCGGTGGCGCAGGTGCGGGCTGAGCTCGGCTTCGTGCTGCTGGCTCCACGGGGTGCTGTAGGTGTTCTCCAGCACCACCTGCACGCGCACGCCAGAGCGGTGTTTGGCGGCCAGGGCTTGCGCCACCTTGGGCAGAGAGAGCTCCTGCACAGCCACCAGCAGTTCCTGCTCGGCTCCGGCGATGGCCTCCAGCACCAGCGCTTCGAGATCGTCGCCGCTGCGCCGTTGTCCGCTGATCGGGCTGCGGTAGGAGGCCCCCGCCCGATGGTTGAACGCCACCTTGATGCCCTCAGGCATGGGCAGCGCGCCGGCTTTGTGGCCCAGCAGCTGCCCTGGAGCGGTGCAGCCCTGCAGTGCGGTCAGCGCCACGGCCAGCGCCAGTGCCCTGTTGCATCGGTGGCCCATCAGCTCTGCCTGCTCTGGGCAGAGGGTTCCCCACTGGGGACGACGAGGCCCCCAGTGGCCTTAGGGGTGCTCCGGCAGCTCCGATGTGCTGAGCATGGCCACCATCCAGACGCTGCTTAGGGCCACCGCAGCGAGGACCCCAGCGCCAACGCTCACTCGCACCATCAGCAGTGGCACCACCAGCGGCACCAGCAGGCTGCCGATCAGGGGGGTGAAGGCCACGATGGGCTTGGCCACGGTGGGGGGAAGCAGGCTGGCCATGGGCTCAGGTCAGAACCATTCGGCTACAGCCTGGTCACTGGGGTTGCTGTTGTCTTCCGGTGTGTTGCGATCGAACTGAAGCGTGATGTTGCGCTTCTGTTCTCCATCGGCGGCCACGGCTTCGATGGCATACACCTGTTGACCATCGCGGAAGGGCACCTGGATGCGAAAGGTGCCATCGCTGGAGAGGGGCACATCTTCCCCGCCGATGCTGAGCTTGGCGGAGGGATCGGTGGCGCCGTAGACAATTAGTTCGGCATCGGCCACCAGCCAGAAGGACCGTTGCCGCGGGGTCACCCCGCCAGCACCCGATTCGTTGCGGCCACTGGCCCAGAGACCCGCCCCCGAAGGGTTGAGGCCAGCGGCTTCCGCCTGCTCCAGCTCGTGGAAGGCCTCCGAACCCCGGCCCAGGCGGCGCCAACCCATGGTGGCGGTCTGGTAGAGGCGCTCGTGCAGGCCGTTGTCGCCGCTGGTTACGGGCTCGGCCAGGGGCGTGGGTGCTGGAGGGGTATCCAGGGAGAACGGCACGAACTGATCGAGGATCTGCTCGCTGGGGTGCAGGGCCGGAACCCGGGCCACGGAGGAGCTGGCCAGGAAGATCCAGCCGCCACCGGCTTTGCGGTAGCCCAGCTCCACGCGGTAGTCGCGGTCACTCAGGGGCACCGGCAGATACCACTCGGTGGCGTGGCTATCCACCACCACCTCCTGCAGGGTGTGGGGATGGCTGCCGCCGTGGCTGAGGCCGGTCACGTCGGCCACGCGTAGGCACAGCTGGGTGGCTCCGGCCTTGAGAGCCTGCTGGCGATCGCTGTCGGAGATCTCCCAGAACACGTAGGCCCACTGCGGATCCCTGGGCAGAAACACCACGCGGGTGTCGCCCTCGGGCCTGGTGGGGGCTGGCAGGGTGGATTCCAAGCTGTCCAGGTTGGGCTGGCGCTTGCTGATGGCGCTCAGCAGTTCTTCCTTGGATTTGCGGCTGTAGAGGCTCACCCCCACGTCACTGGCCACTTGACGCAGTTGACGCAGGGTCATCCGGGCAAGCGATGACAGGGTCTGGCTCACAGCTCCTCCGGATTCCTTTGGGATCAGTCTGACAACTTTCACCGCTTCCCCCTCTTTTTGGAGCCTGCCGTCAGCATCCCGTGACTACTGCATCCGTTTCGGGACACAAAAAAACGGCGGGTTGCCCCGCCGTCTTGAAACCCGTGGAAGGGGTTGGCTCAGCGACCGACGCTGCGATAGGGCACCTTGGCCATGTAATCCATGCTGGCGTTGCCGCCGGCTCCGCCACGGCTGCGCATGGCGGGCAGGCTGCGCACCCAGGGGAGGTAGTCCTGGGGGAAGCCGCCGCGGCGCTGCATGGAGCGCTCCGGAATGGTGCGGGCCGTGCCGGTGTACACGATCTGGGGGAAGCCCAGGATGCCGCGGTAGTAGGCGTCGTAGCGGGGGCTGGTGATGTTGAAGGGGGTCTCACCCAGGTCGCGACTGCCTACCACCCGATTGCGGTGGTAGGGAACGGTGTCGTACCCGAAGGCGTCGAGGTACTCCTGGGAATCCAGGATGTCGTCCACCATGCCCTTGACGCCCCGGGTCATCAGCACGGCAGACCAGGCGATCTCTTCAGCCTTGCCGTGGGTGGGACGGCCCAGCAGTTTCTCCACCAGGTGGCGGGCCACCTTGTAGTTGCTGTTCAGTGTGTAGAAGCTGCGGTTGAAGGTGTCCGACAGGCAGAGGGAGCGAATGAAGTCGCGCACGGTGATCTGCCCGTTGCGCACCTGGCTCTCCAGGGTGCGGTCGCGGTCGACCTTGAAAGCGTGGAAGAAGATCTGGCGGTAGGCCGCCTCAATCACGAAGTTCTGGTCTTCGCGGTCCATGGCCTTGTCCATGGCCACAGCTTTGGGATCCTCATCCGAACCCACCCGCAGGGCGTCCACACGGGAGTTCTGCGTGATTGGCGCGTACTTCAGGAGAGGAAGGGCCACTCGAACTTCGGCATCCGTCGTGGCTGATCGTAGAAGTGAAGCCAGGCCTGGGCTGATCGCCCTCAGTGAGGGCTCACAGTCCGTAACGTTCGCCACCGGCTCGCGTCACCAGCCCAGCAGGGAGAGGGGCTGCCCTGGCGCCTGGCTGCTGCGTTGGCGTGTCCCGGCGCCCTCTGTGGCGGTGGTGTCGTCATCGCAGCGGGTCTCGATGCAGAAGGAGGCGGTGTTGGACAGGCCCTCCACCGTGCTGCTGCGCAGGCGCACGTTGGGTCCGGCGAAGGAGAACCGTTCCCAGGAACTCATGGTCTCGTAGTCGGTGGTGAGCAGCAGGCCGTCGTGGTCATCCATGCGGAAGTGCCCCGCCACCGGGGCGGTTTCGGCGTAGCCGCGGTCGCGTAGCAGCAGCCCCTCGCGGCCCCGTTCATCGGTGGGGATCAGGCCAAACACGCTCTCGCCTTCGTGGGCTTCACCGGCCTTGTCCCAGGCCATTGAGCCGCTCCAGCGCACCCGGCAGCCGCCCACCAGGCCCTGGGGATCCTGTTGGTGCAGGGCGGCGATGGCTTGGAGGCGCTCGTCATTCAGCCCCAGCTCTTCCACCACGATCAGCGAGCCGCCGGCCTCGGCGCGGCGGTGCAGAAGGTGGTGACTGCTGCGCTGGGAGCGCCAGCGGCCGCAGCTCAGCCGGAAAAAGCTGATGGCGTCGGCGATGGGGAGGCTCACGGACCCGCGGCAGTTGCAGCGATGATCGCAAGCCAACGCCGTTTCCGGAGCACCGTGCTGGCTGGAGCCCTGGCGGCCCTGGCCGCTGCCCTCTGCTGGACCCTGTCCAGCAGTGTCTGGCGTCGACTGCCCACCTCCCTCTCCGCCGGCCAGCTCAACCTGCTGAAGAACTGGTTGGCGCTGGCGCTGCAGGCCCCCTTGCTGCTGCTTGTGCCCTGGACGGCCGGATCCGGAACGCGCACCACCTTCGGGCTGCTCATCCTCAGTGGTGTGCTCGGCATTGCAGTGGGAGACAGCCTCTATTTCGCCGCCCTGCGTCGTCTGGGAACCCGCCGCACGCTCACCCTCGATGCCGGCGGTCCGGCGGTGACCGCCGTGGCCGGTGCCCTGTGGCTGGCCGAGTGGCCCACCCCCTCCCAGTGGCTTGGGGTAGGCCTGATCACGGCGGCGGTGCTGTTGGTGGCGGGGCAGAAGCCCTCCCTGCAGGCCCCTCTGGCCGCTGAGGGTCGGCGTCAAGCCGTGGGGGTGGCGCTGGCCCTCGGGGCCCTGTGCTGCGGCAGTGGCGGGGCCCTGTTGGCCCGCGCGGCCCTGCGGAGCGACGGCCTCGACCCTTTGCAGTCCGCCAGCGTGCGGCTGGCGGCCTCGGGGAGCGTGGCCGCGGCGCACAAGGCGCGCCGCGTGCGCCACCGGCCTCAGTTGCGGCTCTTGTCGACCAGCTTGTTGGCCTTGATCCAGGGCATCATCGCGCGCAGCTTCTCGCCCACCACCTCGATCTGGTGCTCTTCG
>CALJTZ010000490.1 GCA_937975655.1 uncultured Synechococcus sp.
ATACGAGATAGTACAAGGTGACTGGAGTTCAGACGTGTGCTCTTCCGATCTCCTAGGCGAGCAAAATAACGCCGCATGGATGCCTTGCGAAGTCCAGGGTTTACATTCTCAGCCAATAAGACTTTTGCCCTGTGATCTCGCCAGTCAGCTGCATTGTCAAACTCTCGCAAGAAAAGCCTGAATAGCCGGTTTGCGAGCCGGTGGCACCTCGCCTCTGGCACCACATACATCCGCTGAAAGTACGCATGGGTTCCCAGATTTAAGTCAGAATTAATCTCGCGTAGAACCACATACACAATCCCAACAATGACGCCGTTTTTATCCCGGGCAATTGCCGCCGGATGACGAGACAGTGGGCGCTTTGATTGGCTCAATAGTGCTGCAGAGTCGCCATGTAGAGCTCGAAAGGCTTTGAGTTCAGCCTGGAACGGCTCCTGGTGCTGCTTCCAAAATGCCTGCAACTCAGATCTGAGCTGATCGTCCACGCACCCAAGCACAAACTCGGGATCTCGATCAATCACTCGTGACCCCCTCATAGTTGAAGCGTTCCATCATCTTGGCCAGGCTTGTGGCTAGCTGTTCGCGCTGCCCAAGCTGCAGCTGCTCGGCTCCCTCACCGGTTCGGCCCGATCGAAAGAATCGCTCACAGCCTTTGGGTTTTTCGGCAAAGCCACCCACTTGATCTTCCAGTTTCTGCAGACGGTCCATTGCCGTATTGGCCAGGGCCTGATTCACCAGGCTGGGCCCAGCCGGGAGATCCAAAAACTCCGCCAGGGCCTGAAAAGTTTCGGGCCCGTTCTTGAGCATGTCTTCGTAGCGAATCACCAGCACCGGCAATTGCGTCTGATCCACCCAGGAGCGCACATGCTGATCCCAACGCCCCATGTGCTGACGCACTTGATGGCCTCCATGCCTCTCTCCAGGCACCAGTGCGGCATTGGGATCCAACAGAAATTCAACGCAACGACCCAGCGGCCAGGAGAAAAAATGACTCAGAGACACCACCACATCTTCAGGGTGGCGCAGGATGTACACCACTCCGCGGCAGCCCGCTGTGCTCACCACAGGGCGACCGCGGGAGTCAGGTGATTGGAATGCATCATGCACCTTGTGAAAGCGCTCCCCTTCTGCAAATAGCCATTCACTTGCGCCGGCGCGGCCGCGCAAGCCATCAAGCTCAGCCAAACTTAAATCACAACTATTAATTCCAAGTTGATCATCAAGCCATAATCGCGAGGAGGCAATGGCGCCTGTTTCCACATCGCGGTTGAGATTGAGCTCTTCACCAGGCTCGTCGCCTGACAGCCGCAACAATTCGGTAATGAACACCCGGCACCAAGTATTTCCCGACTTGGGATACGAGGCCAGATACCAATAGCCCTGCTGCTGGCTAGCCATCAATTGATTCCTCTTGGCTTGTGTCTCTTTTGGGTGTCAAGGAGCCAGGATCCAGCAGATCCGCTTCGGCCAAAGCAGCTCGCATGGGTTCAACCCCATCAGGCACACGTAACCAGTGCATAGGAGTGCCCCGAGCCAGCGCCGCAGCCTGGAGAAAGAGCTGTGATTCGGCACCCATGCCGCGATACACCCGAGCATGGAATGCCTGATTGCGCAGGCTCAGCAGTGCTTCCTGCTGACCCAGGGATGGCGACGCAAAGACATGCGCTGGTGCAGGTTCAACATCTCCTTTCGAACTCTCCTTGGCGCGTCTTAGGCCATAGATGCAGCGCAATGGCACGCTCTGATCACAGCAGGCCAGATCAGGCGGCAACAGGGCATAGCGCTTCAAACCTCGGCGCACCGGCGGCATCTCCTGCCAATCCAGATCAAGCGTCACCGCCGCATCGTGCCAGAGCTTGAGCTGCTGCAAGCCGGGCCAAACCTCTCCCGACCCATGGACCACCACCAGCTCACTGCTCAGTAGGCGCCACCCCTGCTCCAACGAACACCAGGCCAGGGTGGATTTGCCGATGGCTGGATGCCCCAGCAACAGCACGGCCTCACCGCCTCGCTCCAGGGCCGTGCCATGCAAAACCAGGGCACCACGCTGGATCGCCAGCGCCCCCAGGCCACTGCTCACCAAAAACGTGCGCAGGTCGCGATCGCTAACGCTGTCGTCCCAGCGCTGCCATTCCAGCCGCTGCCCATGGGCAGCGCGAAACCAGCCGATCCCCTCCAGTTCCAAGCGCCACTCGCCTGGAGCGATCTGCAGGGTTGGCGTGCTGTGGGGGCTCGGCGCAATCTGGGGCCAGTGCTCGCGATCGCCAGCCTGGATCCACACCGATGGCTCCCTCACCGCAGCAGAGAGCGGGAGTTCCGGAAAACCCAGATCACTGCTGATCTCCATCCCGAAGGCGCTGTAGCGATTGGGAGGCGGCATCAGCAGGGTTGGTTACGGCTCAGCATCAGCCGATCAAGGTCAAAACACAATCCCCCATCGGGCTTCAAAACCCACACCAGAATGGAGGAACATCCAACAGCAGTTGCCCCATGCACACCTCCGGCTTCACCCTCGCCACCGTGCTGCTGGCCGGCAGCGGGCTGTTCGTGCTGACCACCCTGTTCTTCGGCACCAAGGGCGGCTATTACGACACCGACCAGTACGACGGCAACGGCACCGCCCACTAGCCCTGGCTGGGCAGTTGCTCCGATTCCGGGCAATCGCCCGTCACCTCAATGTCGTCAGCCTCTGCGCTGCGGCTGAAGAAGGCCAGCCGCGTGCTCACGGCGCCGATGGAATCCAGGCGCACGCATTCCTCCCAGCTGTGCATCTCATCGTCATCCTCGGCGTCGTACCGGAGGGTCACCAGGTCACCCTCCAGCTCCACCACCAGCGCCTGCTCGATCCAACGCTGCTGATCTCGCACAAACACCCAGATCGGGCGTTGCTCGCACTGAAACCGGTAGAGCTTGCGCTGAAGCATGGGGCACCCTCGGGAACCACCTGATCTCGATCCTAGGGATGATGGGCGGAACTGACGCTTACCCGCCGTCGTGGTTGCCACCAGTACTGAAGCCATCCGCCTGCAATTGCGCAGCTGGCCTGAGGTGGAGGAGTACCTCAGCCGCTGCAAGGGGGTGATCGTGCCCCTGGGCTCCACCGAACAGCACGGCCCCACGGGTGCCATCGGCACCGATGCCCTCACCGCCGAAGCCGTGGCCCTGGAGGTGGGCCGCCGCACCGGCGTGCTGGTGACCCCAGCCCAGGCCTTCGGCATGGCGGAGCACCACCTGGGCTTTGCCGGCACCATGAGCCTGCAGCCCGCCACCCTGCTGGCGGTGATTCACGACCTGGTGCTCTCCCTGGCGCGCCATGGGTTTGAGCGCATCTATGTGATCAACGGCCACGGCGGCAACATCGCCACCACCAAGGCCGCCTTCGCCCAGGCCTATGGCACTGCCGCCAACCGCGGCCTGCCCAATGCCGCGGCCCTGCGCTGCAAACTCGCCAACTGGTTCATGGCTCCCGAGGCCATGCAACTGGCGCGGGAGCTCTACGCCGATCGGGAAGGCCACCACGCCACCCCCAGCGAAATCGCCATCACCCTGTACCTGGAGCCCAGCCTGGCCGGCAAGCAACGGCCCCTGCCGGAGGCTGCGCCAGCCGGACCGATCCACAGCCCGGAAGATTTCCGCCGCCGCCACCCCGATGGCCGCATGGGCTCCGATCCCTTCCTGGCCAGCGCCGAGCACGGTGCCCGCTTTCTGGATGTGGCCGCCACCGCCCTCGTGGCCGACCTGGAGCGCTTCCTGACCGAGCCCAACAGCTAAGTTCCTGCCATGAGCAAGATCACCACAGACGACGTTCGCAAGGTGGCCACCCTGGCCCGCCTCGACCTACCCGAGGAGAAGATCGCCACCTACACCGGCCAGCTGGAGCGGATCCTGGACTACGTAGCCCAGCTCGAGTCGGTGGACACCGAGGGAGTACCCCCCACCACCCGTGCTGTGGAAGTGGTGAACGTGACCCGCGAGGACGTGGTAACCCCCACCGACGTGCGCGAACAGCTGCTCAACGAAGCCCCCCAACGGGAGGGCGACTTCTTCCGCGTGCCCAAGATCCTGGCGGACTGATCCCTCAGCGCTGCGGGGACACCGCCGTGCGATGCAGCAAGGCCAGCACATGGCGCTTGCTGCGGAATGAGGGCATCAGGCCAGCAATGGGGCGCAACTTGCTACGGCGGCGCTTGTGACTGCGCACGCCTAGGAGGACGTCGTAGATGAAATTGGTGAAATCGCTGCGGCTTTCGAACAAACCAAGGCGTTGAGGCGATCCCTTCGCATCAAGAATATCTTTGGTGGCGTGATAAGCGGGCCTGTATTCAAACCAGGGAATCGATGGCCACAGGTGATGCACCAGGTGGTAGTTCTGTCCCATGATCAGCCAATTCATCATCCGCCCGGGGTACACACGGGCGTTGTGCCAACGATTGCGCGACTGAAAAGGCCTGTGGGGGAGGTAGTCGAAGAACAGACCAAGGGTGACGCCCACCATCAAGGCCGGAGCGAACCAACAATTGAACACAAAATCAATGAAGCCATATTTCACACCCGCGAGAACGATGGCCAGGAAAATGCCGCGGGCAATGCCCCATTCCAGCAACTCATTGCCACGCCAGAGCTTGCGGCGGAAGAAGAAAAACTCGTGATAGAAGAAACGCGGGGCAATCAGCCACAGGGGCCCAAACGTTGAAACAATGTGATCCGGATCGTTCTTCGGATCATTCACGTGGGCATGGTGCTGCAGGTGCACCCGCGTGAACACCGGGAAGCTAAAACCAAGCAGCAGCGCCGCACCGTGGCCCATCACGGCATTCCAGAAGCGGCTCGGATGCGCCGCGTTGTGGCAAGCGTCGTGAATCACGGTGCCCTCCAAATGGAGGGCCAGGAAGCCGCTGGCCAGCAGCAGCGGCAGGGGCCAGCCCCAGAGGAACCAACCGGCGATGGTGAGGGCCGCCAGCCCATACCCCCCGAGGAACAACGCCACCGTGGGGTTCCAGGCCGCCGGGGGATCCAGGAATTCCTTCGGAACGGCGCTCACGGACGCCCTCAGCCCTTGGCGGCTGGCGAGGGTGTCCGGTTGCTGTGCCAGAGCGTGCGTCATCCCCTGGGGCAGCGCCATTCATGAACTGAAATCCCACCTTAAGGAGCGGACCCCTCTCAGCGAGACAAGATGCCCACCGGGGGACTTGAACCCCCACGACCAAAGCCACTGGTACCTAAAACCAGCGCGTCTACCAATTCCGCCAGGTGGGCGTGGTCACGACTGTAGGCAGCCGCCCAGAATGGGGTCAATGCAACTCCCGGGCCATGCTCGCCACCCTCAGCGGATCCCTGGCCCTGGTGGTGGGGCTGGCGGTGCTGCTGCTGCCGCTGCTGGCCACGG
>CALJTZ010000491.1 GCA_937975655.1 uncultured Synechococcus sp.
GCATGACGGCACTGTAGTCCGGGTTGTGCTGCCAGGTGCAAAAGTCTTCGACAAACTTGCCCGGGTCATCGGCTTGGCTGGCCACCTGCGCCAGCGGGCTCAGGTGGGCCAGGTTGTACTCAATGCCACGCGCAAGTTGGGCCACCTCTGCGGGCTTAAGCACACCGCGCAGCACCACAGCGCCCTGATGGCCAGTTCCCCCCACACCCTGGTGGAAAGTGACGGCCAGGTGGTGCTGTTGCTGCTGCATCGGCTCCAGAACGGAGCCATGGACGGGCACCTGCACAGCGAGCAGGTGAATCTGCTGCTGATGCCCAACCTGCTGCTGAGCATCGAAGAACAGCCGAAGCCCCAGGCGTTCCCCCGTTTGATCCGCTGGCTGGCCTCCCTGGATCCACCGCCTGGAGCCAGCGACCTCGACGACGTGCTCCATTTTCTGGTGGATGAACTGCTGGACGACAACCAGCCCCTGCTGGACGTGATTGCAGCAAAGCTCGACCACATCGAAGAGGACGCCCTCGACAACCTCGATCCCGATCTGCTGGGACGCGTCTACGACGTGCGCACCAACCTGCGCCGGATCAAGCAGCAGATCTGGCCACTCAAACACCAGATCGCGGTGCTGTTACGCCAGAACCAGCGCCTGATCAGCGATGACGCCTACGAGGGCTTCCGGGACATGGGCCAGCACGTAGACCAGATCTACGAGCAGACCGAAATGCTGCGCCACCAGTGCGATGCGGTCACGGCCACCTTCATGGCCAACACCAACAACCGCATGAATCAGGTGATGAAAACCCTGGCGGTGATCTCCAGCATCTTTGCCCCCATCAGCTTCATTGCCTCCGTGTACGGCATGAACTTCCAGACCATGCCGGAGCTGGCCTGGCGCTATGGCTACCCCCTGTGCCTTGGGGTGATGGCAGCGGTGGTGATGGTGCAGAGCACCTGGCTGTGGCGCCGGGGCTGGTTTGCTGACTGGACCGGCACCCGCCAACGCCAGCGGCGCCGGCTCAGTCAGCAGAGAGGGCTGGACACACCAGCACCGGGATCTGGGCGTGGGTGAGCACCCGCTGGGTTTCGCTGCCCAGCAGCAGCCCCGCCAAGCCCCGCCGTCCATGGGAGGCCATCACGATCAGATCACAGCCATGGCGCTGGGCGGCCTCGAGGATGGCCTCGTAGATCAGCGGATTCACGGCCGTGTCTCCGGCAGCCTCCACACCAGCCTGCTCGGCCACCTGCTGTGCCTCCGCCAACAGCGTGGCGGCAAACTCCGCATTGGCCTTGCTGAACTGTTCCCCGAGCGCCGGATCCATCACCAGCCCCTCGCTGTAGATCGCCAGCTCCGGCCGGCCGTAGAACGTCTCCTGGGCGTGGAAAAAGGTGATCCGGGCTCCCATCTGCTGGGCCAGGGTCACCGCCCGGGCTACGGCAGCCTTGGAGAGTTCCGAGCCATCGGTGGGAACGAGCAGATGCCGGAACATGGCCAAGGCACCACAGGGAGCTAACCGCAAGGTAGGCAGCTTTGTCCGCGGCGCTGCGCCCTACCGATGGGGCCCGATCCAGCCGGCCAGATGGGAGGCAGCAGCCGAGCGAGCCAGGGTGCGGGCGGCGGGCAGGGCAGGCTCCAGCCGATCTGAACTGAAGGGCGGCAGGGTGCGGCTGCGCAGCCAGGCGCCCCAGCGAAATTCATGGAAGGGGATCAGGGGGGCAGGCGCCACCACACCCTCGCGTTTCAGCTTCCACACCAGGCTGCGGTAGGGGTCGTCGAGCGTGCCGGTGAGCTGGGCCGGCAGGGCTGCCGGGGAGAGGGGCCCCAGTCCACGGCCGTCATAGAGGTAGAGCCAACCGCGGCGGTGCAGCTCCTCCAGCACCAGGTGGCGTTCCTGCACCTCCACCTGCAGCACCACATAGCCGAAGGCGGTGGCCGCAGGATCGAGCTCCATCAGGCCCCGCAGGCGATGGTGCCGATCCACCATCCAGAGCTCACCGCTGGCGCTGCGCACCAAAGGGGTGGGCTTCTTCTTCAGATAGCGGCGGCGCTCCTCGGGGGTGTCCTTGGCGAAATCCAGCTGGCGGCTGCGGATCTCGGCCATCCCCACACACATCTGGGTGGGCTGCAACGCCGCCAGCGCCACCTCAAGCAAACCACTGCCATCCGCCGCCGGTGGAGGCAGGGGCTGAAAGGGAGGCAAACGCAGGGCCATTGCCGGAACTTAAGGCCGCCAATCGCGCCGTGGGGTTCCGTTGGGTTAACTCTGAAGACAACACCCCACGGGTTCAGCCGATGCCGGACACGCAGCGAAGGCCTCAACGGGCGCGCAGAGCCGGCTGGATGCCAGCGCTGGTCCGGCAGGTGCTGGCCTTCAGCCTCGGCTGGCTGCTGCTCTGGTCCGCAGCACCGGCCCTGGCCGCCAGCTGTGCTCCGATCAGCCGCGGCGATGTGGAGCAGCTGTTCGTGCGCTGGGATCAGGCCCTGCGCAGCGGCGATGCCCATCAGGTGAGCCGTCTCTACAGCGACGATGCGCTGCTGCTGCCCACCCTCTCGGCCGAACCCCGCCGCGACGGGGCCGGCATCAACGACTACTTCGAATCGTTCCTGGCCAAGGCCCCCGAGGGCCGGATCGAGAGCCGCGAGATCCGGCTGGGCTGCAACCAGGCCCTCGATGCCGGCACCTACAGCTTTCTGCTTCATCCACCGGGCCAGCAGGCGGAACGGGTTCAGGCCCGTTATTCCTTTGTGTATGTGTTCCGCAACGGGGAGTGGCAGATCCTGCACCACCACTCCTCGCTACTGCCCACCAGCTGACTCGGACGCCGCAGCGCCGCCAACTCAGGCCACCTGCACGCCCTTCCAGAACGCCACACGCCCCTTGATCTGCTTGGCGGCATCCTTGGGCTCGGGGTAATACCAGGCGGCATTGGCATTCACCTCGCCATTCACCACCACATCGAAATAGTGGGCGGTACCTTTCCAGCCGCACACGCTGGTGTGGCTCGAGGGCCGGAAGCAATCAGCCACGAGGGCCTCGGCGGGAAAATAAGCATTGCCTTCCACGGTTTCAATATCCTCGCTACTCGCAATCACCGTGCCATTCCAGAGTGCTTGCATGGGAGGGAACTCATCAACAAGCTCCATCCTGCCAGCAGAAACGGCAATTCTGAACGCGGCAAGCAAACCCTTCCCGGCCGAGTTGCAATCCGCGGACAGCACAAATCCAGCTCGCTACGGTCCGGCTTGAGCCACATCCATCTCATGGGCAAGCGTCAACGGGCCTCCTCCTTTCTGCGCGACTTCAAGGACTTCCTCAATCGCGGCAACGTCGTTGATCTGGCCGTGGCCGTTGTGATCGGCGGAGCCTTCGGCAAGGTGATCGATGCCGTGGTGTCCCTGGTGATGGGGGCCCTGCTGCAGCCAGCTCTCAAGGCCGCCAATGTGTCGGCCATCAGCGCCTGGCCTGCCGGGGCCGTGCTCGTGGCCCTGATCAACTTCGTGGTGATCAGCTTTGTGGTGTTCGCGATCATTCGCGCCCTCGAAAAGCTCAAGCGCAGCGAAGCCGAGACCACCGGACCCGACAGCCAACAGCTGTTGGCCGACGCCGCCAACCGCCTGGCCACCGCCCTGGAGCGGCGGCAGCTCTGAGCTCAGAAGCGAACGCCCTCGTAGATCGGCAGGGTGGCAAAGCCCAGGGAGGCCGGCACTGGATTCACCCCATCCGGCAAGGCCTGCACCCCAAACATGTAGGAATCCGCCTGGCTTGGATTGTGCCAAGGCCGCAGGGCCACGGTCACGGTTTGTCCAGGCTGGGGCGGTTCGGGGAAGCGGATCTCAAACCGGCGGGCATCGGCATCAAACGTGGCCTGCACGGGCACGGCGATCCCCTCCCGCCGCGGCAGCCCCACAAAGGCCCGGGTTCTGGCCGTATCAAAGCCGAAGCTGGTGTCCACACCCCGGATCTGGCGGATCACCAATCCCCCCAGACCCACACCGGCCTGCTCCGGCAGCGTCACGGTGAAGTAGTACTCCCCTCCGCTCTGCATCACATACCAGTAGTAGTTGCGGAGCTCCACCTTCCAGGGAGGCTTGGCAAACCAGGTTTGCCCCTGGAGCTCCACAGCCTTTGCTGATGGAGGCACAGATAGGTGCACGGTCACGCCGGAGCCAGCGCCCATCAGCAATCCCAACAGCGCGGCGCAACCGCAACGGGCCGGCGAGATCGTCATCCCAGGGAGGCTCAATTCCCCGAAACTAGCCATGAATCCCAGCCGCGCCGGGGCTAATCCACGGGCCGTTGATAGGGTGCCGCCCATCAGGACCCAACGCGCATGAACAGGGCTGAACTCGACGCCATCGAACTGATGCTGCGCGACCTCAACACCCGGCACGACGAAATTCGCCACCGCGCCGCCTTCCGGGGGTGCACCCGTGAGCTGCTCGCCCTGCAGCAGGAGCTGGTGCAATACCTCACCAACAAACGCGAAGGCCTCTCCGGCCGCTAG
>CALJTZ010000492.1 GCA_937975655.1 uncultured Synechococcus sp.
ATCAACCAGGGCAGACGGGAGGCCCGCTGGGTTGCGCTCAGCTGCCAGCCAGCGGTGGCCAATGCCGCGGCTTCGCGGTGAGCCCCCCGGTGGCCGGGGCAGAGGCAGCCGCGCCGAGCCAGCCAGCGCTCCTCCAGCCGCAGGTGCAGGCGCAGGCCCCGCAGCAGTCGGATGCAGTCGCGGGTGTCGGCCTCCGCCTCCACGGCGCTGCGCTCCTGCTCGGCGAGGCAGTGGCGATCCACCAGATCGGCCAGCAGGGCCTCGAGGCGATCGTGCTGGCGCTCCAGCAGAGGCTCCTGTTGAGACCACTCACACGGCAAGACCCGCAAAGGAGGGGCGAGGGACGCAGTCGACATGGGCGAAGCGCGCAAAGGAGAGACAACCGGATCACAGCATAACGGCATCGTGATACTGACGGCCTGCGTTAGGCTGTGGTTCTGGTTGTCCGTTCGCCCGCCCGTACCTGCCCATGGAAGCCCTGGCCGAGTACTTCAAAGTGTTCTCCGAGCCCAATCGCCTTGCGGTGCTGGAGACCCTGCGGGGTGGCTCACTCAACGTGACCGCCGTGGTGGACAAAACGGGCCTCAGCCAGGCCCTGGTGTCGAAGCATCTGAAGCTGCTCACCATCGCCGGGGTGGTGAAGCGGCGGCCCGAGGGTTCGCTGGTGTTTTACGAAGTGAGCGATAAAACCGTGTTCAAGCTGATCGGCCAGGCCGAGAAGCTGCTGCTGGCCACCCGCCGCCAACAGCTGGATGCCCTGGCCGCCATCCTCTGATGGCCGACCCCAGCCCGGGTCCGCACACCCTCGAGGAGCTGCGCGCGGCCCTCAGCGCTGGCCAGCGCCAGTTCCCGGGATTGCGGCTGGGGGATCTGGACGGGGTGGATCTCGACCTCTCGGACTGCGACCTGAGGGGAAGCGGTTTCAAAGAGGCCCGCTTTGGCCGGGCTCGATTCCGAAGCGCCCAGCTGGAGGGCTGCTGCTTCCAGCAGGCGCTGCTTTGGGGCGCCGATCTCTCCACGGCCCAGGCCATGCACTCCTTCTGGCATGAGGCCGATCTCTCCGGTTCGCGCCTGCAGGGCGTGGATTTTTCAGGGGCGTTGCTGCATCGCTGCTGCCTGCGGGGCGTGGTGGCCGCGGGCAGCCGCTGGCGTCAAGCCCGGCTGGTGGAGGCTGATTTCCGCAGTGGACTCGACCAGCTCACCGATCTGGGCGGGGCGGATTTCCAGGGAGCCGACCTCAGCTTCGCCCTGCTGCAGGGAGCCCAGCTGCATGGGGCGGACCTACGGGGCGCCTGCCTCTACGGCACGGATCTGCGCAACGCTGACCTCCGCGAAGCCGACCTGCGGGGCTGCGACCTGGGCGATTGCAGCCTGGATGGGGCCATCCTGAAGTGAGGGGCCGTGGCTCAAGCAGTTTGCAGCTGTTGCAGCTGAGCCTCGAGACGCTGCTTGAGACGGGTCTGCACCAGGGTGCAGAGGTCGTCCACTAGGTCACTGTCGGCGTGCCAGATCGTACGCACGCCCTCGCGCTCACAGCGCACCAGGCCGGCCCGCTGCAACTGGCCCAGCTGTCGGCTGATGTGCGACTGAGAAAAACCGGTGGCCCCGATCAGGCTGGCCACATCCATGGGCCCCTGCCTGAGCTGACAGAGCAGCTGTAAGATCGGAAGAGCACACGTCTGAACTCCAGTCACCTT
>CALJTZ010000493.1 GCA_937975655.1 uncultured Synechococcus sp.
TCGGTGACTTTCAGGAAAGGTGTCACTCCATGGCTGCCCTTTAGGCGGCCTGCATCAACGGTAGCTTCTGGCCCTGATCGAGATCATCAGGCGGCTGATTGATCCAGACCACCTCCGGTTGATGCCAGCACCTTGTCGATCGTGACCAACGCCTCGGATTGAGCTGGCGAGCCTGTTCGTAGACGACAGCCCGGTGTCTGCTGATCTCCACGGCTTGACCGCAGTGACGTTGCTGGGGCGTTACGAACTTGATACCGCTATGGCGGTGTTGGTGGTTGTACCAGTCGACAAACGATGCCACCCACTGACAGGCCTCGACCTTGCTGGTGAATGGCTTACGCGGGTAATCAGGTCGGTACTTCACCGTCCTGAACAGGGATTCGGAGTACGGGTTGTCGTTGCTGACGCGCGGCCTAGAGAACGATCTGAGCACGCCCAGTTCCTCCAGGCGGCTTTCCAGCGTGGCCGCACGCATGGCGTTGCCGTTGTCGGCGTGCAGAACCAAAGGCTGCTTACGGCCCTTGCTGATCCGCTCGCGTAGGCAGGCTCTGCTCACGAGATCCGCTGCAATGGCTGGATCTTCTCGTTCAGCGACGCCCCAGGCCACGACCTTGCGGCTCCACACGTCGATCACCAGATAGAGGTAAAGCCACACTCCGCGCACGTTGGTGGGCAGATAGGTGATGTCCCAACTCCACACCTGATTCGCTCCTGAGGCCCTGAGCCTTGGCACAGCCCTGGGCTCCTGTGGTGGCCGTGCTCGACCGCGCCGGTGGACCTGTCCGTAGGCATGGAGCACCCGATAAAAGCTGCTCTCTGAGCCGATGTAGATCCCCTCATCGGCAAGGGCTGGCACAATCTGCCCTGGTGGCAGTGAGGCGTACTCCGCCTGGTTGCAGGTGAGCAGGATGCGTTGGCGCTCCTCCTCGCTCAGCTTGTGGGAGACCAGGCGGTGACTGCCTTTGCGGCGATCGTGACCGTCACCATTACTCAGAAAGGCCTTGCGCCAGCGTTTGAGGGTGCGCAGACAGATGCCGATCTCGCCGCAGGCGCTGACCAAACCCGCACCAGCGGCATGCGCCTCGCTGATCAGCTCGATCGCCTTGCGCCGGTGAGCGGCGCTGGTCAGCCTTCCGCGTCCTCCGAGCAGAAGGCCTCCCACTTTTTTCGCAGCACCAGCAAGGCCGCCATCTCCGCCATGGCCTTCTCCTTGCGCTGCAGCTCCTTCTTGAGAGCCTTGATCTCCCTCTGGTCCTGGGCACGGAGCTTCTCCAGCTCCTTCTGCTCTTTCAAGGTCAGCACAGGCTTCTCGTTGGCATCCTGGGCGGCCTGACGCCAACGTTCCACCTGCTCCGGGTACAGCCCCCGCTCCCGGCAGTAGGCACTGAGTTCAGTGGCGTTCAGCCCAGCGGTCTCGAGCACCACCGTGAACTTGTCGGCAGCACTCCAGCCATCAGGGTCTTTCTCGGATGCCGGCACCACTTCTCCCTGCAACCGCCAGGCCTTCCTCCAGTTGTAGAGGGTGACGACATGGATGCCCAGCTCCTCTGAAATCCTGGCGACGGACTGCCGCATTGGCGGACTCATCCGTCTCCTCACGTCAGCTTTAACGGCTTCGCTGTAGCGACGCATTGGTCATGTCCTCAAGCCCCCGGGTGTACTGATCAGAGGGGTGACATCTTTCCTGAAACCGGGGG
>CALJTZ010000494.1 GCA_937975655.1 uncultured Synechococcus sp.
TCAGCAAGAACCTCTTGGCTCCAGGAGTTCTAAGGCCATCCCACTTTGTGTCGTTGAGCTGCTTTTCAACTTCCTTGACCGAGGCTGTCGACCAACCGGCGTCGGCCGAGCCCTTAGGCGCTATTCCCATCGCCGCCCAATACTCTGCACTAAGACCGCGTGCCTTCAAATACAGCAGGAAGATCGGAAGCTCAATAGCAGTCAGAACAATGATCGTGAAGAAGAACCAGTTCAACTCCCAGCCAAAGAGACTGAAGACCGGGTCGGATTCCCAAAACAGGATTGCGGATATGGCCACCGGAATACCGGTGACCACGATGTCCACCCACATCATTCGCTTGACGTTATTGCCAATGACTTTTGGATAGAACCAGAGATAGGCAACCGCCAGAGTTGCCAAAAGATAGAAAACAACTAAAAGCTCATTCATGCTTGTTCCTCATCCAGCCAAAAGATCTCTTCGACCTTGGCTCCTAAGACTGAGGCGATGCGAAGTGCCAACACAAGTGATGGTGAATACTCGCCGCGCTCAATGTAACCGATGGTTTGATAGTGAACTCCGACCTGCTCGGCGAGCTCTTGCCGAGATAGGCCGGATAGGGTGCGCAGTTCTTCGATGCGGTTAGCTACCCGCTCTTCTTCAGACTTTGGTTTACGACCCATGCATGTAGCATAAATGCTATGTAGTAATAATGCAACAACTACATTGGAAGTTTTTTGACAGCACTATGTGCTTTGGCTGCCCAGGTGTGCTTCTTTGCGAGCGAGCCAAGGACGGCAACCAGGATTGGAAACCAAAAGTTCTTTAGGATCCAGAAGACAACTTTTCTCATACCAATTTCCTCAACTGCTCAAATACTCGGTCTTCTTGAATGCGCCAAAACGCTACCTGTTTGCCATTGATTAAAAGCACCGGAATGTCGTCGGTGTATTTCTCAAACTCTGGCCTTGCGTCAATTTCAACCAGGTCAACTTCGAAACCCGTGTCTGGATACTCTGCACTGAAACGGCCAAGCACCCTCGCCAAATCGTTCTCCGCCACCTCGCAGAGGTGGCAACCCTGTCGGACCACCATGGTGAGTTGAATTTGTTCTGGCACGAATACAGCCTAAGTCCTCTAATTGGCGGAATAGACTAAGCCGGTGCCAGAGCCAAAAGACCTAACGCCCAAGATTGAGGCAGCGTTTTTTGACGTCGACAACACTCTGGTGCGTGGCTCGACGTCAATCCTGTTTGGCAAGGTCGCTTTCGCCGGTGGCACCATCAAGCGTCGCGACATCTGGCGCTTTATGTTCGAGCAAGTCATGTTTATTCGCCGTGGTGAAAAGAACTCCAAGATGGCGGATTTCAAAGACCGCGCCCTTCAACTGACCAAGGGGCACCCCGTTGCCGAGTTGCGCGAACTTATCGACACCGTCTACGAATCAGAGATCAAGCCCAGGCTTTGGCCAGAAGCAGTTGCTGCCCTCAAGAATCACCTGGCGCAAGGCCGCGAAGTTTGGCTTATCTCGGCAGCACCGGTTGAGCTAGTTCAGAAGATTGCCGATGACCTTGGCGCTACGGGAGCGCTTGGCACCGAGGTTGGCCATGATGGCGATGTGCTAACCGGAGAACTAATTGGTGAGCCGCTACACGGAAAAGCCAAGCGCAAGGCCGCTAAGAGACTTGCTAAAGAGCGCCACATTTCGCTCAAGCGATCATTCGCCTACTCAGATTCCGTGAATGACTTACCGCTACTAACCCTGGTTGGTCACGCAGTTGCGGTGAACCCAGACAAGGTGCTCAGGCGTTATGCCGAGGCAGCCGGCTGGGATATCCTGCAGTTCAAAAAGCGCGACCTCAAGAAATAAAAAACCCGCCCGAAGGCGGGTTTTAGAGAAGATTTACTTCTTATTGCGACGCTGGTGGCGAGTCTTACGAAGCAGCTTGCGGTGCTTCTTCTTAGACATACGCTTGCGGCGCTTCTTAATAATTGAACCCACAAAAACCTCACAAAGATTGTGTCACTGTCCGATTGGACAACCTAAGAAGTTTAGCCCCTAGACCTTCTAGCGCTCAACCTCAGAGAATGATTACTTGGTGCGCTTGACCTTGGTCTTTACCTCGGTTGCCAAGTGCTTAGCCTCGGCCTTGACCTCGTCTACGACCTCTTCAACCTTGTCGCGAGCAATCTTCTCGAAGTCCTTGGCACTCTTGGCGGCCTCAACCTTGGCATCGGCGAGCTTGCGACCTAGCCGGTGTCCGAGCTCCTTGGGGTCAACCTCGATGTCCAACTCATCGACCTTGGTCTTGAGTTGCTCGCCCAACCAGCCGGCCTTCTCGGTTAGCCAGTGACCTAGCTTCTCGCCGGCAGCACCAAGGGTCTGAGCAATCTCATCGCCCTCTTCCTCTTCGGCATCAAAGCCGAGCGACAGGAAGTTAATCATCCAGTCTTCGATCTCCTCAAGTGGTTCTGGAACCACTGAGTAAAAGCGCTTTTGACCGTCCTCACGAGCAGCAACCAGCCCCACTTCACGCAGGGTCTTCAGGTGCTTGGATACGGTTGGTTGGCCCAACTTAGTGCGCTCAACCAGTTCGGTGACGGTAAGTTCGCCACTGCCGCCGGTTAGGTGAGAATCTAGAAGCGTCTCAAGCAGCACGCGTCTAGTTGGATCTGCAATTGCTTCAAAGATGTCTGCCATGGAATAAGACTATCCCCCTATTTCAAGAGTTAGCGATTTCCCTAGCCCTTGCAACCGCCGCGTTTAGCGACTGGGCAAAAATGCCATGCAGGTCGCCTTGCTCCATAGTCGCGATAATGCGCTCGGTGGTGCCACCGGGGCTGGTGACTTTTCGGCGCAGTTCGGCAGGTTCCTCACCAGTCGACTCAAGCAATTCCACCGAGCCGGCAAGCGTCTGCCGCACCAACAGCTTGGCATCCTGCTCACTAAAGCCCTGAGCGATCGCCACCTTTTCCCACTGCTCGATGATGTAGTAAACCCAGGCCGGACCAGATCCAGACACCGCACTGAGCGCATCAATCTGTGACTCCGGTATCACCAATACTGAACCAACTGCCTCAAACAGCGCACTTGCTGCAGCGATCGCATCCAGCGATGCGGATGACGCAGCCGCTAGGCCCGTCACACCCTTACCAACCAGGGCCGGAGTATTCGGCATGGTTCGGATGATGTTTGGATTCTCATCAAGAACTGCTGCCATGGTTGAAAGTTGAATCCCGGCAGCCATCGAGATGACCACCGCGTTCTTGCCAATCTCACCTTTTAGCTCGGTCAAGACATCGACGATTTGATAGGGCTTCACACCAAGCACGATTAGATCGGCATCGCGCAGGATGTTCAGCTTCTCGCTGGTGACCTCCCCGAGGATGCGGATCGCCAGGCCCGGGCCCGGGAAGGGGTGGCGACCCACGATCTCCTGGGGCAGACCCAGGCTGCGGCCCACCTTGCGCACCTCGTCCTTGAACAGGCGGCGCAGGGGCTCCACGAGTTTGAACTGCAGATCCTTAGGCAGGCCGCCCACGTTGTGGTGGCTCTTGATCTTCACCGCCACCCGCTCGCCGGTCTTGGGGTCCACGTTGGTGCCGGCGCTCTCGATCACGTCGGGGTACAGGGTGCCCTGGGCGAGGTAGTCGAAGGGGCCGAGGCGCTTGCTCTCCTCCTCGAACACCCGGATGAACTCCGTGCCGATCAGCTTGCGCTTCTCTTCCGGATCGGTGATGCCATCGAGCTTGTTGATGAAGCGCTCACGGGCATTGATGTATTCCACGTTGATGTGGAAGCGCTTGTCGAAGAACTCCACCAGGAACTCGGGCTCACCTTTGCGCATGAAGCCCTGGTCGATGAACATGCAGGTGAGCTGATCGCCGATCGCCTTGTGCAACAGGAAGGCGAGGGTGGAGGAATCCACGCCGCCCGAGAGGGCCAGCAACACCCGCTTATCGCCCACCTGCCGGCGCACGTCCTCAACCGCCTCATCGATGAAGGCAGCGGTGGTCCAATCCGCTTCACACCCACAGATGTGGTAAACGAAGTTGCGCAGCAGGGCCATGCCGCAGCTGGAGTGCACCACCTCGGGGTGGAACTGCACGCCGTACAGGCGGCGCTTGTGGTCGGCAACGGCCGCCTCGGGCGTGTTGTCGGTGTGGGCCAACCGCACGAACCCCTCGGGCAGGCGCTCCACCGAATCGCCGTGGCTCATCCACATCGTGGAGCCCTCCTCCACGTTGGTGAGCAGGTCGATCGGGTCGTCCACGTGGAGCGGTGCCTTGCCGTATTCAGCGCGACCGGCGGCCACCACCGAGCCCCCCAGCTGCTGCACCATCAGCTGCATGCCGTAGCAAACGCCCAGCACGGGAATGCCGAGGTTCCAGATCTCCGGGTCACACACCGGCGCATGCTCGGCGTACACAGAACTGGGGCCACCGCTGAGGATGATGCCCCTGGGATTGATGGCCTTCAGCTCCTCGGCCGTGGTGCTGTAGCCCATCACCAGGGAAAACACCTCCGTTTCCCGCACCCGCCGAGCGATCAGCTCCGAATACTGAGAACCGAAATCGAGAATCACGATCGCCGGATGGCGGTTCGTTTCACCGATGGCGGTGGGGGTCACGTCGGACATGTGAGCGGATCTCGATCTGCGCTCGTGGGCGTGCCGGCGGCGGTCGCCCGAGCAATCCCTTCACCCTAGATCTCAGGCCTGGAAGTCCCCCCAGAGCTGCTGGGCCACCGGGCCCCTGGCGCAGATGGAGCGGCTGCGGTCGAACAGCACGGCCCCCACCGCCATCCGCTCCTGGCCGTAGCGGGCCAGGTAGGCCAGGCTGCGCTGCTCCACAGCGATGGCGATCCGGGCCCGCAACTGCTCGGCCGCGGCCGGATCCAGGGCGGCCAAGCCCGCCAGGGCGGCCTCCACCGTGGGGGCCCCATGCAGGGCTTGAAGGCGCTCCAGCGGCAGCCCCTGCAGGGCCGCCAGCGCCGTGAGCACCTCGGCGCGGCCATCGGCCAGGTGGTGGTGGGTGTGGAAAATGCCGCCCGCCAGCTTGATCAACTTGCCCTGGTAGCCCAACAGCAGCAGCCGGCGCACCCCCTGCTCAGCGGCGGCCACCAGCAGCGGACCCAGCCAGTTGCCCGCCTTGAGCAGCAGCTCCGGCGCCAGCCCCAGCTGGGGTGCCAGATCGAGGCCGTTCTCGCCGATCACCAGCACCAAGTGCTGGCGAAAGCCAGGACGGGTGGCCCGTCGCTCCAGTTCAGCGCGGGCCGCCGCCAGTTGATCCGGGGCGGCACTGCGCTGCACCTCGGCCTGGGTGCCGATCAGGGCCAGCCCATCCACCACGCCAAAGGCCGCATTGCTGGTGCGCTCCGCCAGGCGGCGGCCGGTGGGAAAAATCAGGCGCAGGTGCAGGGCACGGTCCTGGGGCCGCAGGGGCCGCAGGTTGCACTCCAGCAGCTGCCGCGCGAAGGCGGAGAGGCAGAGGCTGCGGGACTCGGCATGGACCCCCACACCCTCACCGGCCTCGAGCTGAAGCCACGCCTCACCGGCCGCCAGCGGGCACCAGGAGGCCTCCACCCACACCACCAGGCCCCGGGTGAGGTCGAGGCCATCCCCGGGCTCGCAGCGGGCCACCGCCAGGGCACGGCCGCTGTCCAGCGGCGCCGCGGCCACCACCGGCACCAACACCCTGCTGGTCTGGCTGGCCTGGCTGGCCTGGGGATCGAGCCAGAGGGGCTGCTCAGCCTCAAAGGCCTCCCCCCGCAACTGGGCCACCGCCGCCCGGGCCGCCGCCGCCACCCACACGGGCAGGGTGTAGGCCTGGTCAGCCATGGCTGTCGCCTCGAAGCACCGTCACAGCTGGGGCCAGAACACCGTTTTTTATGTTGGTCGATTGCGCCGCAGCGGCGACCGCCCGCCCCCTACCCATGCAGGACAAGCTCACCCTGATGATCCCCGGCCCCACCCCGGTGCCGGAAAGCGTCCTGCTGGCGATGAGCCGCCACCCGATTGGCCACCGCAGCGCCGACTTCCAGAAGATCGTCAAGCGCACCACCGAGCAGCTGCAGTGGCTGCATCAGACCAGCAACGACGTGCTGGTGATCACCGGCAGCGGCACCGCCGCCATGGAAGCCGGAATCATCAACGTGCTCAGCAAGGGCGACACGGTGCTCTGCGGCGACAACGGCAAGTTCGGCGAGCGCTGGGTGAAGGTGGCCCAGGCCTATGGCCTGAACGTGCAGGTGATCAAGGCCGAGTGGGGTCAGCCCCTCGATCCAGAGGCCTTCCGCGCCGCCCTGGAGGCCGACACGGACAAGGCCATCAAGGCCGTGATCCTCACCCACTCGGAAACCTCCACGGGCGTGATCAACGACCTGGAAACCATCGCCAGGCACGTGAAGGCCCACGGCACGGCCCTCACCATCGCCGACTGCGTCACCAGCCTGGGCGCCTGCAGCGTGCCGATGGATGCCTGGGGCATCGACGTGATCGGCTCCGGCTCCCAGAAGGGCTACATGATGCCGCCGGGTCTGGCCTTCGTGGCCATGAGCGACCGGGCCTGGGCCGCCGCTGAGCGCTCGGACCTGCCGAAGTTCTATCTGGATCTGGCCAAATACCGGAAATCGGCCAAGGCCGACAGCAATCCCTTCACCCCGGCCATCAACCTCTATTTCGCCCTCGAGGCGGCCCTGGAGGTGATGCAGGCCGAAGGACTGGAGGCGATCTTCGCCCGCCATGCCCGC
>CALJTZ010000495.1 GCA_937975655.1 uncultured Synechococcus sp.
GGTGCCGATCAATGTCCAGGTGATGGCGCGTGCCAGAAAGGGGGACTGCTGCAGCGCCATCTCCTGATGGCTGTTCTGAACCCGTCGCTCCAGAGCATTCTGGGCGGCACGCAACAGGGCACCTGGCTTTTGGATCGGGGACATCAGGCAGCCTCCTGCTGGCGGTAAAGGGCGTAATAACGACCTCGTCGGTCGATTAACTCATCATGAGATCCGATTTCAACGATGGCGCCCTCATGCATCATCACAATGAGATCAGCACGACGGATCGTGGACAAACGGTGGGTAATAAAAAACACCGTTGAGTTTCTAACCTGTTCAAGCAAATTGTCACAGACACGCCGTTCTGTGTCGTAATCGAGCGCGCTGGTGGCCTCATCCAAAACAAGCAACTTGGGCCGGCTCAGCAAGGTACGCGCCAAGGCCAGACGCTGCCGCTGGCCACCGGACAGGCTGGCGCCCCGCTCACCCACAGTGCTGCTGTAACCACTGGGCAGTTCCATGATGAAATCATGGGCACATGCCAGACGTGCTGCTTCAACGATGGCTTCACTGCTGGCATCGGGGTCAGTAAGCGCAATGTTCTCCGCCACAGTGCCACTGAACAGCAAGGGATCCTGCGGCACGATGCCAATCTGACGACGTAATGAATACAGCTCGACTTTGTCGATGTCGTAGCCATCGATTAGAACGCGTCCACTGTTCGGCGAATAGAGGCGCGAGAGCATTTTTGTAAGGGTGCTCTTGCCACTACCACTCTGGCCAACAACGCCCACGAAGGTGCCCGCAGGGATGAGCAAGTCGATATGGCGCAGCACCTGCGGCGCCGAACTATTAAAGGAGAAGCACACATCCTCAAATCGCACCTCACCATCAATCGGCGGCAGAGGTATTTTTTGCTTATCAGACTCGTCAGACTCCTCAGGAGTATCCACTACATCAGCAAGTCGCTCAAAGGAAACCTTGAGCTCTTGAATATTCTGCCAAATCGATGAGAGGCGAAGCAGTGGCTGGGTAACGTAACCAGAAATAATTCTAAAAGCAATCAACTGCCCCAAGCTCATCTCCCCCTTCAACACGAGAGAAGCACCCACCCACAACACCAAGAGCTGAGACAGCTTCTGCAGCACCTGGCTGGTTTCAGTGAGCGCCGTGCCAGTAATGGTTTTCTCAAAGGTGCGTGAGATGTAGCGGGAGTAGAAATCCTGCCACTTCCAACGACTGATCATCTCCACATTCTGGGCCTTCACCGTCTGAATACCAGTGAGAACTTCAACCAGATGGCTCTGGGTGCGCGCATTCTCCTGAGCCGCATCACGAAACTGACGACGGAACAAGGGGGCTCCAAGAAGTGTCAGACCGATCTGAATCGGCAACACACTCAAGGCAATGGCCGTGAGCAGCCAGCTATAGATCACCATCACCACGATGTAAATCACCGAGAAAGCGGTGTCCAACAATGTCGTTAGCGCCTGACCGGTCAGGAAACTGCGGATCTTCTCCAACTCAGCAATACGGGTTCCCAGTTCACCCACAGGGCGTCGGTCGAAATAACTGAGTGGCAAACGCAGTAAGTGATCGATCACCTCAGCCCCCAGGCGCAGATCGATGCGATTGGTGGTTTCTGAGAACAAGAACGTCCGCAGCGAACCAATGACACCCTCCAGCAGCGTGACCACAACCAAGGCAAAACCGAGCACTTGGAGAGTATCCAGGCTGCGCTGACTGATCACCTTGTCGATGATCACCTGGATCAGAAGAGGATTGGCCAGGCTGAACAGCTGAACCACAAAGGAGGCCAGCAGCACCTGCAGCAGAATGCCGCGGTAGCGCTGCAGCGATGGCCAGAACCAGTTGAAGCCAAAGCGCTGATCCGGCGTGCTGCTGCTCCGCTCCATCAGCAGCAGATCAATGCCCTCCGGAAACGCCTCAGGGATCTGTTGAGGGGAGATCTCCACCCAGCCGTCTCTGGGGGAGGCCAACAGCAGACCGCGGGCATTAGAAGAGCGCACCAAAGCGAAGCTTCCCTGCCAGGGGAGTAGCGCAGGAGCCTGCAGGCGTGTGCCCTGGGACGCAGGGACCCGCACACCGCTCACGTGCAGACCCATTGTGGCCGCGATGTTGCCACAGAGCTGCAGATCAGGAGTCTGTCCGCGACGCAGGGCATCACGCAGGATCTTCTCAATGGCGTCGCGGCGGAATGGCAGCCGCAACTCGGCCGCCAACATCTGAAAACAAGCCAGCGTTTCTTCGAGTACTCCAGTACCTCGCAGCAATCGGAAGCTGGGACGATCACGCTGCCCCAGATCAAGGCCGGTGGCCATGGGCGCCCCCGCCTGTTCAGCCGCACTGAGGGTTGCCAAAGCAGAACTTGGGCCAGAGGACTCTTCTGGGTGGTCAGGTGCTGCTTGCAGGGTGATCTCGGCCAGCAGCCTGGTGGGCAACGCGATCAGACGCGCCGGTAGCGGTGGCTGAGCCAAAGGAGCACCGGCCGATGCATCGAGACGCGCTGCCAGGGGATGCTCCGCCAGGTTGTTGCTGGCAACCAGCAAGGCCTCGTCTGGAGTGAGCTGACGCAGGGCCTGCGCCTTGGGCTCTACCAACGTTGCTTCACGCATCAACTGATCGGTGAGCTGAACCAACGACTGCTTCACCGCGGGATGCTGCCGCAGGAGCTCCTGCAGGAGGGCCGCCAGTTCGGCCCTGAACAGGGTGGAGGCACACCAGGAGGCGAAGGAGGTCTCCTGGTGCAGCAGCTCCAACACGAGCGCATCGGGCAAAACAGCTGCCGTGAGGTCCGAGGCCGCGCTCACCTCTTCACAGGGCGCCGCCCGCAGGAACGACGCCAAGCCCACCATCGAACCAGGCCCCAGCTTCTCGAGCGTCCTGAGTCGTCCGGCATCCCGCAGCAGCAGGCGCGCATCGCCCTCAAGGATCAGCAAAACCTCGCTGGGAATCACCTCGTCGTGGCACAGGGCCTGGCCGGTGCTGAAACGCCGCAGCACAAGCTGCGCAGTCAGCCGATCACGGGCAGCAACGGAGAGGCCTGCAAAGGCTGGATGGTCGTGAAGCACGGGATGCAGAGGGGCCTGAGTCATGGCGTGGGGATACCGGCTTCAACAGCGGTGGGAGCCGTAGGTGCACGGAGGCGGGCTGCCAGTTGCTCTAGCCGCCGCTCCTCCTGCTCAACCAGCCATTGCTGGAACAGCTCCTGGGACATCTGGCGGGCCGTGTCCTCATCGAAACTGGCTGGGGTCAGGCTTTCGAGCCGCACCACCAGCCACCAGGACTCGATCCGGAAGGGCTCCAAAAGGTCCCCAGGGGTTGCCGTTCTCAAGCGATCAGCCAGCACTGGGTGGGCCTGGGTGAGTGGCACAGGGCCCACGATGCCGCGGGTCGTTTTTTCTGGGCCTTCGGCGTAGCTGGCGGCCAAATCGGCAAAGTGCGCCTCGCCTTCATCAATGCGTAGGTAAAGCTCCCGGGCCAGCCCTGGGTCAGAGAGGCGCAACAGGCTGTAGACGACGCGATCGAGCTGGGTCTTGCGGTCCAGGAAGCGGGCTTCTGCCTTGGCACGAAACTGACGTTCGCAATGGAGGGCCAGCCGCAGGGGGCGCCACCGGTTTAATCGCAGATGCGCATTGGTATTTACACACACTATGCTCACTGCGACGAGGCGTATTTTGCCATACGCCTTGCCGATTTTTTACGTGCGCAAGGCATTGACTGCGGCATTTATTCAG
>CALJTZ010000496.1 GCA_937975655.1 uncultured Synechococcus sp.
AAGCAGATCTCCTTTTTGTTGAAGCTGACCCCGAATCCACTTTCTCAGCAGACCCCAAATAAGCGATCGGACAGTTCCGCACGGCTTTGCCCGGATCCGGCCAGAACTGTTGGGACCCCATCTCTGGGATTCCGTGGCGGCATCTACGGCTCTTCCATGCCTTTGAACTCTTTCAGCAGGGCCCGATTCAGGCGGTCATCGCATCCCACCACCAACTGCGGGTAGATGGTTCCGTCCTTGTACGCCTCATAGGCGGCAGCACATAACGCCCTTGTGGTCTCCTGCCATTGCGCCATCAGTTGTTGGGAAACCTTCTGGCGTAGCTGGGCGTCGGACTGCTCCCAGGACTGGCTGGCGCAGTCGCGCATCTCGTAGGTGCTGTTGCCCGGGCATTGGATCGCTGCAGGCTTGGCGATGGCAGCACTGGTCGGCAAGAGCAGGGCGCCAAGGACAAAAAGATGCTTCAAGCGCGCCGTGACCACTGTCCTCACCCTATTCACGGCGTTCGGATGAACAGCAGGCATCGCGGGTGCACCCACTTCAGTGGGGGGCTGTCTTCTCCGCGCCGCCTGTGAAGAGTGATGGAGTGGACCACCAGGCCGGAACCCCGCGCCCCAAACTGGAAGAGATCCTTAAGGTTCCACTGTGTTCGGTTCCTGGTCCAGCAAGTGCTCTAACTGCGCCAACTACTCGGGATCCCAGCAGTCGTGCGGATTCTGTCGGGTATGGGGTGCTGTGGTGTTGAAGGACTCGAATCTCACCCGGCAGTGCCCTCACTGGACTAGTTGGGAAGCAGTCAGGGTTGCTGCAGCTTGAGCGACTGATTGCCAGGGGGCGGCAACCCTGACCAGGCGATGGGCTAATTGTTCTGTCTAAGCAGGTTGGTCAGCCGCAGTAATAATCTACCCAGGATATTGCCTCGGACTTGCTCACACCCTTGTAGTCAACGTCGTATTCGCGGTTGTCGCACCAACCATTGACATAGGAGCCGTCTTCCCAAAAGATCCCAATCGATTCTTGGTCGCGGCAGACTTGTACGGGATTCCCGCTGTCGTCTTTGCTGTTGCGGCAGTCACGGTCTTTCCACTCGGCAGCGCCCGATGGGGCGTTGATGGAGATCGGTAGGGCCATGAAGAGGGTGCACAGGGCGATGCGAAGTCCTTTCATGGGCTCAAAGTTACTGTGGTCATCTTATTGCCAGGTTCTTCGTTTTTCACGTCTTGTTCCCGATCTCTCACTCGCGGTTGACGCCTGCTCGCGAGCAAGGCCTGGCCCGGAGGCAGGCTTTTATGATCTGCCGTGAACCATGATGCGGGCTCCAAGTTGCCGTCATGACGTTCACGATTTACACCCACGACTCCTGGGGGCTGGTCACCGTTGGCAGTTACCAGTCCCTTGAGCAGGCCAGAGAGGTGTTCGCCGCGCTCTGCAACGACCCCTGGTACAGAGACGATGGAACCGTCAAGGGTGTGGAGTTGGTTCAAGTTGCCGAGGGGGGAGCTGGCCTGAGAATCGACTGGTTTGCCTTTCGGTAGGCCTCAGGTTCTCCGTGCCAACACCCACAAAAAAAGCGGACCTGTCCAGGACCCGCTCGATGACCGTTATTAGTCTATGAACTTGTGTGACGCCTCCGTGGCTTCTAGCGCCTGAGCTGCTGCGTGTTCAGGTTGTCCCCTTGATCACGCTGCCAGGTTTGCTCGAGTGTCTGTCTGAAAGCCTCCGTGTGGCCGCCGGCATCCAGCGGCTGCCGGCGGAAAGCCTTGGTGAGGCGCCAGAACTTGGTGCCGGCCGCCACCGCAAATACCAGCCAGGGCACGAGAATCCAGAAGTGCATCATGGGGCTCGATGGTGGCTGGGAGCGCTTGAGGCGTTGCCGGGGGTGGGTTGACTGGACGTTAGTAATTGTCGCCGTACTTCACCTCGGTTGTGGCATTCATGAGTTCAACGGTAGTTTGATAGCCTTTGGCCACGGTGAACTCGTGCTGAATTCCGATGTCTCTCAGTGCGTCGACGTCGAATTCAGGAGCGGTGATCCAGCTGAAGCCCTTGCCGAATGTGTTGTCAGGGTTCACTACATACCAGTGGCAAGCGGTGTCGGGAACCGATACAGAGCATTTGGTCCAGTCGTTGTCCCACTGGGGGACTTGAACGAAGGATAGAGCGGCAAAAAGAAAGCTAAAAATATTGAGAAACACAGGGATATTTAAAATCATTTCAATCCTACCACGGTTTTGAGTCTTTTGTGTTGAGCGTGCCTTCAGCTTGTGGCTTTTGTGGGGGAGCCGGCTGGGGTCTGGCTTGCTTTCCTGGGATCTGCGCCCGGCTTGCGTGTGGATGCCCCGGCTCCAAAGCGAGGCTATTTTCATCTACGCTGCATAGCCATAACCGACAACTGGTTCATCATGGGCAGGGCGCGATCGGCTGTATGAGCACCTTCTCTCAAGACTCGTCTCAAGGCCGTGATCGCCGGCCTGCTGCCAGGGTTGAGGCGTCTGCTTCGCGGCGCATCAGTGTGACGGTGTCGCAGCGGGCCTGGCAGTACCTCGTGGAACGCAGTAGCGCTGAAGGCCGTTCGCTGAGCAATCTTGCATCGTTCCTCTTGGAGTCGGCCGTTCCTGATCAATAGCTGGGTCGGCCGGCCCAGCCTGCTGCAGGTTGCTGCACTCTGCGCCAGAGTGGGGTGATATGAACCTCCCTTGTGGCTGATCCTGATTTTGCGCTGGATCCGTCGCTTTTCCCAAGGCGTCTGGACCTGGATCTGTCTGTTGAAGCGCTTGAGCGGTTGAGCCGGCTCAGTGCCAGAACAGGACGATCGGTTTCCGACCTCGCGGCTGATCTTCTCCACCAGGCACTTGCAGACTTGCCCTTCGATGCGGACTGAGCATCGCGGCTGCTGACTAAGAGGCTCCCGCTTGCACCCCGGGCCAGCGATTCATGGCGATCCCTGAAAGGATTGCGGTGCCAGATGTCGCTGTCGTGGCAGAGCGGTGCTGTGGCCAGCTAATGCAACACCATTCTGTTCAACCTTGGTGGGCTTCAGCTGTGGAAGAGCAGCACCAGGCCCTTGCTCACCTGGTGAAATTCGCGTTCCTCGCGGCTGAGGTCCAGGCCCACCTCCAGGCCCTCCTTGAGGGCGTTGTCGTAGGGCGGCGGCGTGGGGGGCTGGCCCTCGATCCACAGGGCCGCAATGCCCACTGGCGTGGCATGCCAGCTGAAGCAGGAGGTCTGTCCGATCGACGGCTCTTCAAGCGCGTCCTCCAGGAGCTCGCGGATCGGCATGGCTGGCTAACGCTGCCAACAGCATCGGGAGCCTTGCTGGCGGCGGCAATCAGCTGAGAGTTTTTGTGATCTCACGAGCAAACTTTCTTCAAGACCTGCCTTCTACGCTGGCCTCCATGCCTGCCCTTCCCGGCCCCATAGCCCTCGTGCACGAGTGGTTCACTCCGCGATCCGTGGGGGGCGCCGAGTTGGTGGTTCGCGAGCTGGATCCCTTGCTGGGCCAGCCCCAGCTGTTTGCCCTCGTGGATGGCGAGAGCTGCCATGCCGGCAGCTGGTTGCAGGGGCGCCACATCCGCACCAGCTTCATTCAGCGGTTGCCGGCTGGGGTGAGTCATGTGCAGCAGTACCTGCCGCTGTTGCCCCTGGCGATCGAGCAGCTCGACCTGGCCGACTACCCCCTGGTGGTGAGCAGCAGTCACTTGGTGGCCAAAGGGGTGCTCACCAGCCCCGATCAATGCCACGTGAGCTACGTGCACACCCCTGTGCGTTACGCCTGGGATCAGATGCACGCCTACCTGCGCCAGTCGGCCCTCGCCCGCCGTGGCTTGGGCCCTCTGATTCGCTGGCAGCTTCACGCCCTGCGCCAGTGGGACCTGGCCAGCAGCCGGCGGCCCGATCAGCTGGTGGCCAATTCCCGCTTCACGGCCCAGCGGATTCAGCGCTATTGGGGCCGGGAGGCCGCGGTGGTGCATCCGCCCGTGGCTGTGGAGCGGTTCCGCTGGGATCAGCCCCGCGACGACGTGTACCTCTGCCTCTGCCGCCTGGTGCCCTACAAGCGGGTGGATCTGGTGGTGGAGGCCTTCAACCGCACGGGTCTGCCCCTGCTGGTGGTGGGGGATGGCCCTGAGCGGACTCGGCTGGAGGCCATGGCCAAGTCCAACGTGCAATTCCTGGGGCGGATCACCCAGGAGCAGGTGAATGGGCTGATGAGCCGTTGTCGCGCCTACGTGTACGCCGGCCTCGAGGATTTCGGCATTGCACCGGTGGAGGCCATGGCGGCCGGAGCCCCCGTGATTGGCCTGGCCCAGGGTGGGTTGCTGGATACCGTCCGTTGCCTCAGCAGTGGCTGTTCTCAGCCCACGGGCCTGCTGTTTCCCCACCAGAGCGTGGCGTCGCTCGTGGCTGCGCTCGAGCACTTCCATCAGCAACGCCTGTGGCGCGACCTGCCGGCCGAGGGGCTGCGGGCCTGGGCGGAGCAATTCGCCCCTAACCGGTTCCGCGCCCGTATGGCGGCGGTGATCGAGCGGGCCTGGGCGTCGCATCAGCGCGAGCGGCAGGCGAGATCCCAGCCCCTGTCTGTGCCTCTGGGGTGAGTGACCTGCAGGCCTCTGGCCTTGGTGCAGGCAGCTTCTTTAATGACGAAGATCGCTTGCCCTCGGCCCCGGAATTTGACTGCTGTTGCCGCCATTCCGGCTGAACCCACCGCCAGTCGGCTGTTGGCCTCCCAGTCCCGCTGGGGACGGGCCATCAAGCGCACGGGCGACATCGTGTTCTCCCTGCTGGTGCTGAGCCTGGGTTCGCCGGTGTTCCTGGTGCTGGCGGTGCTGGTGAAGGTGAGCTCCAGGGGCTCGATCTTTTACAGCCAACGGCGCATTGGCCGCGGTTACAAGGCCTTTGGCTGCCTCAAGTTCCGCACCATGCGGAAGGATGCAGATCAAGTGCTCGCCGCGGTGTTGGCCTCCTCGCCGGCTCTGCGGGCGGAATTTGACCGCGATTTCAAGCTCAAGAACGATCCGCGCATCACGCCGATCGGTAAGTTTCTGCGGCGCTCCAGCCTCGATGAACTGCCCCAGTTCATCAATGTGTTGCGGGGCCAGATGAGCGTGGTGGGGCCGCGTCCGATTGTCTGGGCCGAGTTATCCCGCTACGGCCGCGCCATGGATGAGGTGCTTGCCGTACGGCCAGGCCTCACCGGCTTGTGGCAGGTGTCCGGCCGCAACAACCTCACCTACCGCCAGCGGGTGCGCCTCGACCTGCGCTACACCCGCAGCCGCAATGTCTGGCTCGATCTGCGCATCATCCTGCGCACGGTGGGTGTGGTGCTGCTACCCATGGACCGTGGTGCCTACTGAAGGCTCGTCGCCAGCAGCAGAGCCGCCGCCAGCCACACCACCTGCAGGCGTGTGCTGAGCTGCAGCATGCGCTCCACACTGGCGGCCGTGGGGGCTGGCGAGCCCTGGGCGAGCAGGGGCTTGGCCTTGAGCTGAGCGCCGTAGCGGTTCCAGCCCCCCAGCTGCACCCCCACGGCATGGGCGTAGGCGGCCTGGGACACGCCGGCATTCGGCGATGGGTCTGGAGCTCCATCGGCCAGTGCCAGGTGGAACAGCCTCCAGCACCCCACCGGCCCCCGGCCGGCCACCAGCGGCAGCCCCAGGGCCACCAGCCGGCAGGGCAGCCAGGTCAGAACGTCGTCGAGGCGGGCGCCGGCGGTGCCCAGCCACTCCAGCCGGCCGCGCCGGTAGCCCAGCATCGAATCGAGGGTGCTGGCGGCCTTGAAGGCCCAGGCCAGGGCCAGGGGGTGCCCCAGGGCGGCCCCCACCAGCATCCAGAACAGTGGCGCGAACAGGCCATCCACGGCGTTTTCACTGGCGGTTTCGGCCGTTGCCCGCAGAATCTCCGGTGCATCGAGTTCCGCGGTGTCGCGGCCCACGATCCAGGCCAGGCGCCGGCGCGCCTCGGCCAGATCCGGCAGGGCCGCAAGCACCTGGCGGGCCGCCTGCTCCAGGCTGCGGCCCGCCAGGGCACTGGCCAGGGCGATCAGCAGCAGCGCCAGCGCTGGAAGGCGTAGGGGCAGCGGCCCTTGGCTGGCCCACCATTCCACGCTCCAGCCCGCCATGGCACTGCCGCCCACCAGCAGCAGCATGATCAGGCCGCCGGCCAGGCGCAGCTTCCAGGGGGTGTCGCCCGCCCAGGCCTCGGCGACGCGGCGCAGGGCGGTGATCAGCCAGCCCATCACCACCACCGGATGCAGGCACCAGCGGGGGTCGCCCACCAGGCGGTCGAGGCCGCAGGCCAGGGCCACCAGCAGCGTGGCCAGCAAAAAGGGGTGAACCCCCATGGAGTCCACCCCTGAGATCAGATCCGGCATGGGGGCCGCAGGGCTGGGATCAGGCCGCCTTCAGCCAGCTGAACATCGAGCGCAGACCCTTGCCCACTTGCTCGATCGGGTGCTGGGCATCGCGCTCGCGGATCTTCGCCATCTCCGGCTTGCCGGCTTCGCACTCGGCCACAAAGTTGCGGGCGAAGGTGCCGTCCTGGATGTCGGCCAGGATGCGCTTCATCTCGGCCTTGGTGTCGGCGGTGATCAGGCGCGGGCCGCTCACATAGTCGCCGTACTCGGCGGTGTTGGAGATCGAATCGCGCATGGCGGTGAGGCCGCCCTTCACCATCAGATCCACGATCAGCTTCACTTCGTGCAGGCACTCGAAGTAGGCCAGCTCGGGCTGATAGCCGGCTTCCACCAGGGTTTCAAAGCCGGCCTTCACCAGCTCGGACAGGCCGCCACACAGCACCGCCTGCTCGCCGAACAGGTCGGTTTCGGTTTCTTCCTTGAAGTTGGTTTCGAGGATGCCGGCGCGGGTGCCGCCGATGCCCTTGGCGTAGGCCATGGCCAGTTCACGGGCCTTGCCGCTGGCGTCCTGGTGGATGGCGAACAGGGCAGGCACACCCATGCCGTTCTGGTATTCCCAGCGCACGGTGTGGCCGGGGCCCTTGGGCGCGATCATCACCACGTCCACGTCGGCGGGGGGCTTGATCAGCTCGAAGCGGATGTTGAAGCCGTGGGCGAAGCTCAGCACCTTGCCGGCGCTCAGGTGCGGCGCAATCTCCTTGTCGTAAACCGCTTTCTGGAATTCATCGGGCAGCAGCACCATGATCCAGTCGGCCTTGGCCGAGGCATCGGCCACGCTCAGCACTTCCAGGCCGTCGGCCTTGGCCTTCTCGGCGGAGCGGCTGCCCTCGTAGAGGCCCACCACCACGTTCACGCCGCTGTCCTTGAGGTTCAGGGCGTGGGCATGGCCCTGGCTGCCGTAGCCAATGATGGCCACCGTCTTCCCGTTCAGCAGGCTGAGATCGGCGTCGGTGTCGTAATAGAGCTTGGCCATCCGGGCTTTCGCGAGCAGGGCAAAGAGGGAGCTTACGAAAGCGCCTCGCCTGCCCTGGGGTTCAGGCCTCGGTGGGGTGGGCAATCACCCGGTCGATCAGGCCGTACTCCACCGCCTCGGCGGCGCTCATGAAGTAGTCGCGGTCAGTGTCCTTCTCGATCTTCGGCAGGGGCTGGCCGGTCATGTCCGCCATGCTCTGGTTGAGCATGTCCTTGATGCGCAGGATCTCGCGGGCTTCGATTTCGATGTCGGAGGCCTGGCGCTGGCTGGTGCCGCCCAGTGGCTGGTGGATCATGATTCGGCTGTGGGGCAGGGCCAGCCGCTTGCCCTTGGTGCCGGCGCCCAGTAGGAAGGCTCCCATGGAGGCCGCCAGGCCCACGCAGATGGTCACCACGTCGCTCTTGACGTACTGGATCGTGTCGTAGATGGCCAGGCCGGCGGTTACCGAGCCACCCGGGGAGTTGATGTACAGGTAGATCGGCTTGGAGCTGTCCTCCGAGTCGAGGTAGAGCATCTGGGCCACCAGGCTGTTGGCGATGGCGTCGTTCACCTCGGAGCCCAGGAACAGGATCCGCTCCACGCCCAGGCGTGTGTAGATGTCAACCCAGCGCTCGTACTGGCTGCCGGGGAGGCGGTAGGGAACGCTGGGGGTGCCGATGGGCATGGCGGGATCGCGAGGGGGGGTGCTGGCTGGAGGGTGGGGTTAGCTGATGCCGGGATTGCCGGGGCTCACGCCGCCGGCCGCCGCTGTGAGGGCGCCGGGCAGCTGTTTCTGGCTGGTGAGCACCCGGTCAATCAGGCCGTACTCCACCGCCTCGGCGGCGGTGAGGTAGGTCATCCGGTCGGAGTCCTTGGAGAGCTGCTCCACGCTGCGGCCGGTGTTGATCGAGAGCATCTCGAGCATGGTCTGCTTGTTGTGCAGCACCTCCTTGGCCCGGATCTGGATGTCGCTGGCCTGGCCGCGGGCGCCGCTGCGGGGCTGGTGCAGCACGATCGAGGCATGGGGCAGGGCGGCGCGGTGGCCCTTGGTGCCAGCACTCAGGATCATCGCGGCCGTGCCCATGGCCTGGCCGATGCAGATGGTGTGCACCGGTGGCTTCACGTAGCGCAGGGTGTCGGCGATGGCGAAGGCCTCGGTTTCGAAACCGATGGCATCGCCGGAGTACCAGCTGGTGCCTGTGGAGTTGATGTAGAAGAAGATCGGCTTCTCCGGGTTGTCGAACTCCAGGTAAAGCAGCTGGGCAATGATCAGCTCGGTCACGTCGATGCCCATCTGCCGCTTGGCGTCGTCGTCGCTGAACAGCGGCAAGCCCAGGTACACGATGCGCTCTTTGAGCAGCAGCGAGGGCAGGTCGGGTGGCGGGGTGCGCATCACGGCGGAATCGCCGTAGTAGGGGGCTGACGCCGACATCCGCGGATCACTGCAGGCCTGAACCGGGAGCCTAGCGGGGGTTTGCAGCGTCCTGATCGCCCTTGCCGGGCCGTTTGGGGGCGGATTTCCCCTTGCTGTTGCGGGTGGGATTTGGTGGGGCGGGCCGTGGCGCGGCGCCGGCTTCAGCGGCTTCGCCCTCATCGCCGCCCAACTTGGCGAACACCATGCGGCCCGTTGGAGTCTGCAGCGCGCCGGTCACGATCACCGTGAGGCGCTCCCCGCTGCGGCCATGGCCGCCCTCCACCACCACCATCGTGCCGTCCTCCAGGTAGCCCACGCCCTGGGTCACTTCCTTGCCGTCGCGCACGATCTTGAGGTTGAGCTCGTCGCCCGGTTGCACCTCCGGCCGCAGGGCGATCACCAGCTCGCTCAGGTTGAGCACCTTGAGCTCCTGCACCTCGGCCACCTTGGCCAGGTTGTAGTCCGCCGTGAGCAGGGTGCCGCCGGTGTCGGCGGTGAGCTTGAGCAGTTTGTCGTCCACCCCGTTGCCCTCGTAGCGGGTGGTGTTCACCACCAGCCGCCGGCCGTAGCGCTCCCGCAATTCGCTCAGCAGCTTCAGGCCGCGGCGGCCCTTGCCGCGCTTTTCGGTGTTGCCTGAATCGGCCAGGGCCTGCAGCTCGTCGATCACGCTCTGGGCCACGATCACCTGGCCCTCCAGCAGGCCGGAATTGAGCAGGCCGCGGATGCGGCCATCGATGATCACGCTGGTGTCGAGGATCTTGGCGCTGGCCGGCATCAGCACCCCATCGGCCACCAGCAGGGCTTCAGTGCTGTTGGGGTTGAACAGGCGCAGCAGCGTGCGGCCGTGCACCTCCGCCAGGTTGTAGCCCGAGACGCCAAAGAACACGTTGGCGGCCACGGCCGCCAGGGGCTTCACCAGCACCAGCTCCCAGGGCAGGGAGAGGAACAGGATCGGCGAGATCAGCAGGTTGGCTACCAGCAGGCCCAGGATCAGCCCCACGGCCCGGCTCACCAGCAGGTCGGTGGGCATGGTGCGCACCTGCTGCATCAGCCGCCGCCGCAACTGCTGGAACACCACGCCGGCCAGCAGCCCCGCCAGGGCGCCCGCACCGCCCAGGATCCAGCTGAGCCGCTCGAGGTTCTGGATGCGGATCAGTTGCTGCTCCGGCAGCAGGTCGACGCCGAGCCAGCCGGCTGCCGCCCCCGACACCACGAACAGCACCAGGATGAGGGTGTCCACCATGTCCGGTGCTGTGGCTGCAACGCGCTTCGAAGACGCAGCATGCCGGATCCCGGGCCCTTTGGCCGAGGGAGGTAACCGGCCGTTTCCTCAAACGGTTGCCCCCGTCTGGCAGCCCCGCAGTGCCTATCTGCACATTCCCTTCTGCCATCGGCGCTGCTTCTACTGCGACTTCCCGGTGGTGCCCCTCGGCGACCACGCCGATGGCGAGCGCTCCGGTTCGATCGCGGCCTATCTGGAGCTCTTGCAGGCGGACATCGCGGCCGCCCCCGCTGGTCCGCCCCTCTCCACGGTGTATGTGGGAGGCGGCACGCCCTCGATGCTCACCCCCGCCCAGCTGCACGGGTTGCTGGCGGCCCTGCGGCGCCGTTACGGCCTGGCCCCGGGCGCCGAGGTGAGCCTGGAGATGGACCCCGCCAGCTTCGATCAGCAGCGCCTGGCCGGCTACCTGGCCGCGGGGGTGACCCGGGTGAGCCTGGGGGGGCAGAGCTTCGACGACGCCGTGCTGGCCAGCCTCGGCCGGCGCCATCGCCGCGACGATCTGCTCCAGGCCGCCCAGTGGCTGGCGGCAGCGCGGCAGCGGGGTGCCTTGGCCAGTTGGAGTCTGGATTTGATCCAGGGGTTGCCGGGCCAGACCCTGGCCCACTGGGAGCAGCAGCTGCAACAGGCCGTGGCCCTGGCGCCGCCCCACCTCTCGGTGTACGACCTGATCGTGGAGCCCGGCACGGTGTTCGAGCGCCTGGAAGCGAGGGGCGCGTTGCAGCTGCCGGAGGCCGACCTGGGTGCCGATCTGATGGAGTGCACGGCCCGACGCCTGGCTGCGGCCGGCTACGGCCACTACGAGATCTCCAACTACGCCCAGCCCGGCCATGCCTCCCGCCATAACCGCGTGTACTGGAGCGGGGCTGGCTGGTGGGGGTTCGGCATGGGGGCCACCTCAGCGCCCTGGGGAACCCGGCTGGCGCGGCCCCGCACCCGCGAGGCCTATGCCGCCTGGCTGGCGGAGCTGCAGGCGGACCGCAGCGGCGATGGCCAGGAGGCCGATGGGGCCGAGGGGGCGATGCCCTTCGATGAGCGGGTGCTGGTGGGTTTGCGGCGCCGGGAGGGGGTGGATCTGGAGGCCTTGGCCCTGCAGGCGGGCTTGCCGGCTTCTGATCTGCAGGGCCTGCAGGTCCGCTGGCAGCCGTTTCTGGAGCAGGGCTGGCTGCTGCGGGAAGGGCGCCGCTGGCGCCTCACCGACCCCGAGGGCCTGGCCCTCAGCAATGCGGTGCTGCGGGAGCTGGTGGACTGGTGGGAGCAGCGGGATGGGGTGTCAGATCGGCCACCCAGCCCCTGAGGGCCTCTGTGCAGAGCTGGCGGCCCTGGAGCAGGGGCGGGCAGAAGGGGGGTTGGCGCTCGGTGAGGCCCAGCAGGTCGGCGGTGACGCGCACCTGGCCGTCACAGTCCTCGCCGGCGCCGATGCCGATCACGGGGATGCGCAGGTCCTGCCGCAGGCTGCTGGCCAGGGCCGCGGGAACGTGTTCGAGCACGAGTGCAAAGCAGCCGGCGGCCTGCAGGTCGGCGGCGGAACGCCGCAGGCGCTCCTGGCTGATGGGGTCGTTGGCCTGGCGGCGGTAGCCGAGGCGATGCACGGATTGTGGGGTGAGCCCCAGGTGGCCCATCACCGGGATGCCGGTGCGCACCAGCCGGTCCACCACCGCCACGATCTCGGGTTCCCCTCCCTCCAGCTTCACGGCTGCGGCGGGGCTGTCCTTCAGCACCTGCCCGGCGGCCGCCACGGCGTCATCCAGGCCGCACTGGTAGCTGAGGAAGGGCAGATCCGTCACGATCAGCGGCTGCTGGCCCACCGGCTGGCGCAGCCCCCGGCCGACGGCGCGGGTGTGCAGGATCATCTCCTCGAGGGTCACCGGCAGGGTGGTGGCATGGCCCAGCACCACCATGGCCAGCGAGTCGCCCACCAGGATCACATCGGCGCCCGCCTCTTCCACCAGGGCGGCCGAGAGGGCATCCCAGGCGGTGAGTACGGCGATGGGCCGGCCTTCCTGCTTGTGGCTGAGCAGATCCGCAGGACGCAAGGGCCGAACACCTCAGAGCTGAGGGCCCATTGCTAGCATCTAATCGACTCGGACCCACGCGGCCCGGACGCCTAAATCTGGTCAGGACCGGAAGGGAGCAGCCACACGGGATGCTCCAGGCAGGCGTGGACTCCGGGTCACCCCCTTCAACTTGCAGCTCAAAACCCCACGCAAGCCCTGAGATAGAGGCTTGCGTGGGGTTTTGCCTGGGGCTGTGCCGCAAGGGCCTGGCTCAGCTGTTTTGCTGGCGGTTCAGCAGGAACGAGGGGATGGCGGCGCCGGGCTGGTCGCTGTCGCTCGCGGGGTTGCTCAAGCCATTGGCGAAGCTCTCGAGGCGACGCTCGGGTCGGTAGGGACCACCACCTTCGAAGCCGGTGGCGATCACCGTCACGTGGATCTCGCCCTCCAGGCGCTCGTCCACCACGGCGCCCACGATGATGTTGGCCTCGGGATCCACCACGTCGTAGATCACTTCCGAGGCGGTGGTCATGTCCTCAAGGGTCATGTCCTTGCCGCCGCTGATGTTGATCACGCAGCCCTTGGCGCCATCGATGCGGGCGGCCTCCAGCAGGGGGCTGCTGATGGCGGCCTGGGCGGCCTCGGTGGCCCGGGAGCGTCCCGAACCCACCCCTAAGCCCAGCAGGGCGGTGCCGGCGTCGGTCATCACCGAGCGCACGTCGGCGAAGTCCACGTTCACCAGGCCCGGCCTGGTGATGATGTCGCTGATGCCCTTCACGCCCATGCGCAGCACGTCGTCGGCGGCGCGGAAGGCCTCCTGCAGGGGGGCGCCGGCGATGGCATCCCGCAGGCGGTCGTTGGGGATCACGATCAGCGTGTCCACATGCTCGGAGAGACGGGCAATGCCCTCCTCGGCCTGGCGCATGCGGCGGCGCCCTTCAAAGCCGAAGGGCTTGGTGACGATGCCCACGGTGAGGGCCCCGCATTCCTTGGCCACTTCGGCCACCACCGGTGCTGCGCCAGTGCCGGTGCCACCGCCCATGCCGGCGGCGATGAACACCAGGTCGGCGCCCTGGAGGGTCTGGGCCAGATCGGCCCGGGATTCTTCGGCGGCCTTCTGGCCGATGGCTGGGTTGCCGCCAGCCCCCAGACCCCGGGTGAGTTTCTGGCCCAGTTGCACCCGCTGCTTCGCAGACGACTGGATCAGGGCCTGGGCATCGGTGTTGAGCACCCGGTAGCCCACTCCCTGGAGATCGGAGGCAATCATCCGATTCACAGCATTGCTGCCGCCACCGCCCACGCCGATCACTTCGATGCGGGCCGATTGGCTTGGAACGATGCCGCCGGCTCCATTGCTGGAGGCTTGGATTAGGCCTTCGGGGGCGATCTCCATGGAAGGTCCAATGCCGTTCATGCTGGGCAGCATTATGTCGTTGAAAGGTCCAATCAGGACCAGATGTGTGTGCACTTTTGCGTTGTTCTTCCAGGACGGCAACGCCCTGTCACCATTTCCCGGTTTGTTAGTCGCGGCTGGCGGCGGCCGCTTGAGGCGTGAGGGGCCGGGGTTTGCCAGGCAGGCCCAGCTCGGGTTGCTCCGGGTCGCTCAGGTCAATCGATTGCACTTTGAGCCCCTGCATCCGTTGGGGTAAGCGGCTGGAGAGGTGTTGCAGCACCTCGAGCCTGCGGGGCAGGCGCTCATCCGGCGGGCCGAGGTGCACCTCCCCCAGGGCAGCGGTGCGCAGCCACAGGCTGCCGCTGGGCTCGAAGCGCACCTCCTGCAAGGAGCTGCCCACCTGATCGCGTTTGGCGAGCACCAGGGCGAGCGGTGCCCGCAGCCGTTCCTGCCAGCCGGTGACCCGCAGCTGGGGTGTGGGGCCTGCGGTACGCCCGCGCTGCTGGCGGTTGGTCATCCAATTGCCCAGGCGATCCACATAGCCCAGTTCACTGCCCTTGCCCGTACGGCGTTGGGCCTGGGCCACGGCTTCGCGGTCCACCAGCTGGATGCGCAGCCGCGGCGGCAGCATCAGCCGGCTCACCTGCACCCGTTCCACCGGCAGGGCTGCCGCCAGTTCGGCACTCAGTTGTTGCGGTTTCACGCTCAACAGCTGCAGGGGAAAGCGCAGATGTCCCTCGCGGATCACCTGGTCGCGATGCACTAGGCGGGTACCGCTGATCTCCACCTGCATCGGGCTGCGCAGCACCCAGCCTTCCCGCAGCAGGAACCAGCCCAGGGCTCCAGCGGTGCCCCCCAGCACCGCAATGCGCCAGAGGTTCTTGAGGCGCTCATTGCGGCGTTGCTGGCGCAGTTGCCGCCGCCGCTCGGCCCCCAGGGAGCCTGGCCGGTCGCCGTCCTTGGAGGCGCGAGCCTGGCTCACAGTTCGCAGCGCGAGCGCGCCATCAGTTCGGCCATCCAGCGGCGGGCCCGGTCGGCGTCGGAGAAGGGAAGGTCCTTCTGCTGGCCACCACCCACCAGGCGCAGCCGGCAGGCACCCTGGGACTCTTCGGTGAGCGGGGCCTCCCCGGATCCGAGGGCCAGCAGTTCCACCAGCTCAAGGCTCTTCACCGCAAAGCTGTCCTTGGTGGTGAGCTTGCCGGATTCGAACACGCTCCAGCTCACCACGCCCTCCACCAGGCGTGCACCACCGCAGTCGTCGAGTTTGGCCAGTTCAGCCCCCTCGGCCCAGGCCCGGAACAGGCGCTGGCGGCGGCGCTCCAGCCAGCCCAGGGCCGTGAGCAGGGGAAACACCACCAGCAGTGGCAGCCACAGCAGGCCATGACTCATGCGGCTTCCGCCCTCCCATGTGCTGTTTGGCCCGATTCTTGCGCCAGTTCCACCAGCTGGTGCACCAGCTCTTCAAGCGGTAACCCCGTGGCCTCCCAGAGCATGGGGTACATGCTCTGACTGGTGAAGCCCGGCAGGGTGTTGATCTCGTTGAGCCAGAGGTGGCCCGTGGCTTCCTCGTAGAAGAAGTCCACGCGGGAGAGGCCCTCCGCCGCTACGGCGCGGCAGGCGGCGATGGCCATGCTGCGGGCCTGGTCGGCGATGGCGGCCGGCACCACCGCGGGAATCACCGTGTGGCTTTTGCCCTCGCTGTATTTGGTCTCGTAGTCGTACCAGTCGGCGTCAAAGCAGATTTCCCCCAGCACGGAGGCCCGCATCTGGCGGCGCCCCAGCACGGCGCACTCCAGCTCACGGGCCTGCACCCCCTGCTCCACCACCATGCGGGGGTCGTGGCTGGCGGCCTCCTGCAGGCCGGCCAGCAGTTCGCTGCGGTTGGTTGCCTTGCTGATGCCCACCGAGGAGCCCAGGTTCGCCGGCTTGATGAAGCAGGGGTAGCCCAGTTGCTGCTCCAGCCGGTGCAGCAGTGGCTCGGGGCTGCCCTGCAGTTCAGCGGCGTCCACGCAGGCGTAGGGCACCTGGGGCAGGCCGGCGGCGGCGAAGGCGGCTTTCATGGCCTGCTTGTCCATGCCCACGGCCGAGCCCAGCACCCCAGACCCCACGAAGGGCACCTGCATCAGGCTGAACAGGCCCTGGATGGTGCCATCCTCACCGTTGGGGCCATGCAGCACCGGCACCCACACCTGCACGTCCAGGGCACCGTCGGGGAAGCCCTGAAAGCCGGGCCGCAGGGGAGCCGCCGGCAGATCCTCTGCCGTGGCGGGTGTGCCCTTGGCCAGCACCGCATCCGCCACGGCAGGCGGCCACCAGTGCCCCTGCTGATCGATGTAGAAGCAGCTCACCCGGTAGCGCCCGCCATTGGCACCGCGGCGCAGGGCCGCAACCACCGTGTTGGCCGAGCGGATCGACACGGCGTGTTCCCCGGAGACCCCCCCGAACACCAGACCGAGGTGGGTGGGGTATGGACTCATGGCGCAGGGGGTAGAGGGGCCAAACGTATCAGCGATTCGGGTTTGAACCAGGGCCTGTGGGGCCGGATCGGCCCTCAGGCCATCGCCACGCCGCTCAGGGAAAAGGGACGCACGGCCTCAATGCGCACCGCCGCCAGATCGCCGGCCTGCCAGGCCAAGCCATCGGCCTTGGCGGCGGGGAAGAAGGTGAGCCGATTGGTGCGGGTGCGCCCCATCACCTGCTGGGGATCCTTGGGATTGATGCCCTCCACCAGGATCTCCTCGATCCGGCCGGCGTAGCGGGCGCTGCGCTCCCGGGCGATGCGCTCCACCAGGGCATTGATCTCCTGCAGGCGCTCCACCTTCACCTCCTCGCTCAGTTGGCCTGGCCAATCGGCGGCAGGGGTATTGGGCCGCGGGGAGTAGGCGGCGGTGTTCACCTGGTCGAAGCCGATCTCCTCGATCAGGGCGAGGGTGCGGCGGTATTGGGCGTCGGTTTCACCGGGGAAGGCCACGATCACATCGGCGCTGATTGAGGCATCGGGCATACGCTCGCGGATCCGCTCCACGATGCGGCGGTAGCGATCCACCGTGTAGCCCCGCGCCATGGCCTTGAGCACGTCGTCATCGCCGCTCTGGAAGGGCACGTGGAAGTGCTCGCACACCTTGGGCAGGTCGGCGCAGGCATCGATCAACCGCTCGGTGAAGTAGCGGGGGTGGCTGGTGGCGAAGCGGATCCGCTCGATCCCGGCCACGTCATGCACGTGATGGAGCAGGTCGGTGAGGGTGTGGGCGCGGCGGCCTTCGGGGGTGATGCCGGGAAGGTCGCGGCCATAGGCGTCGATGTTCTGGCCCAGCAGGGTGATCTCCTTGAACCCCTGGGCCGCCAGCCCTTCCATCTCCAGCTTGATGGCCTCAGGCAGGCGCGATTGCTCCTGGCCCCGCACCGAGGGCACCACGCAGTAGGTGCAGCGCTCGTTGCAGCCGTAGATCACATTCACCCAGCCGCAGATGCTGCTGTCGCGTCGGGCGGTGGTGATGTCTTCGAGGATGTGGTGCCCCTCGGTGGCCACCACCTGCTGGCC
>CALJTZ010000497.1 GCA_937975655.1 uncultured Synechococcus sp.
CCAGAGAGGCCGTGCCTGCCCCACCGGGGAAGGCGATCACCAGCACCGAAGCGCTGAATGCCGGGGAGGTGTGGGCCTGGGCCTCGACCAGGGCCTGCTCGAGGAGGCGCCGATTGCGTATGGGGCCGGCACAGCGGCCATAACGGCGCCACTCGGCAGCGAGGGACTGGACCCGCCAGCCGAGCTGATGGGCGGCACGCCCGATGGCCTGATCGGCACCACGGGCACCGCCATGGAGCAGCAGATGAACGGCACGGCCACCGCTGCGCTGGAGCAGGGCGGAGGCGATGCGCTCCTGAGGCCAGACGAGATCACGGCCACCGGCAGCGACGATGACGACCGAGCGATCGGCCAACGCCGGCGGCGGCAGGAGAGCGGGAAGCGGCAATGCAGCGGCCTGGGCCACTGCAGCAGAGGACAAGCTCATGGGCTACAGAGCAAACGAACGGGGCAAGTTGTCCGAGGATTTAGTTGCCGCAGGCGATGGGCTCATGGCCTTTGGCGCAGCTCTTATTCTACCAGTACAAACGCACTAATTAGCGGGCAAAGCGGTTGCGGGGCAATGGATCTACGTAAAGCAAAGCCATCCGCTGATGGATCGGCGAGCTGATAAGCAAGGCCACCAGATTCAGCATTGAATGCACAGCTGGCCGCGCAGCCGCGCGAGGAAACCTGGGGCCTTTCACTTCCTTATCAGCGCGGGCGAAAGCCCGGCCACCGCAGCCGCGGGAGGACGGCCATGCCTGCCCACCCCCACACCGGCCCCGGCGCGGAGGGCGGCGGCGGCTGGCCGATGCACGCCACGGCGCAGCCGTGGCACGCTCAAGGACGGCTGTCGTCGACCGGAGCCCTGCGGGGTACGTCGAAAGCTGTTGCAGTCGGCTGGTCTGGTGCTTGGTTGCTGCGTCAGCCCTTGGACGTCCTCCACTGGACATTGGCCTGGGCCAAGGCCGCATCGACGACGTCGTCGCCGCACCAACGGCTGTAGGCCGCCAGATGGGTCTGAACGCTGTGGCCCATCAGGGTGGCGGCCACCTTCGGCGCCAGCCCGAGCACGACATGGGCGCGGTGTGCGTAGGAGTGGCGCAGGCTGTAGGGCACCAACTTCTCACCCATTGCGGTGTAGTGGTTCCTGAGCTTCTGCCAGGTCTGGCGCCGCTTCAGATACGTGGCCAGTGCCTCGCCACTTTCACCAGGTCGCAGTGGCGGCATCTGGCCAGGCTGGAATCGGTTCAGCAGATCCCATTCAGCCGCCCACTCATCGCAGGGCAGGAGGCGGAGATTTCGTGGTGCGGTGGAGCCTCGGCTGGTCACTTTCCGATAACTGCAGTGCAGGTGATCGCCGCGACGTTCCAGGTGCCGCAACTCCTCAGGACGCAAGCCATAGGCGGCTACCAGCTGAAACGCCAGTTGCCAGCGGGCATCAGGGATCGCTGCAACCATCTCGAGGATGTGCTCGACCTCGATCGGGGTCGTGCGGCTGACCTCGGCTCTTTTTCTTCCGACATAGGGACTCAGATCCAGCGGCGGCGCCCAGCACTTAGGAAGTCGCTCCCCGTCCACCCCCCAACGCAGCAGAGCTGCTGTCTGCTGAACGCGCATCTGACGTCCTCTGGCGCCCGGCTGTTGGGACCAGCGATGGGTGACCGCTTCCAGGAGCTGGCGTGAATGGCCGGGCGACGGGTGCCTGTGCATCGCGGCCAGGACCTCGCGCATGCCTGGCTGCCAGATCTTGTCCCAGGTGCTGCTCTTTAGTTCGCCACTGCTGATCTTGCGCTGGCGGTAGGCCTCAATCAGTGCTCCCCAGTTGATTGGGCAATCCGGTTCTGATGCCCAGGTGCTCTCCTCTGCTGGTGGGATTTCAGCTCGGCTTGGCTCCGTTTCCGCTCCCTTGCTGGTCACGTGGAGCTGCAGTGCGTCGTCAAGTGGAGTGCCGGCCAAGAAGGCCTCTCTCGCCGCTACCGCGTCTGCAGCAATGTCTTCGGCATGGGCTGGTGACCAGGGCCATGTCATCAGGACCTGTCG
>CALJTZ010000498.1 GCA_937975655.1 uncultured Synechococcus sp.
GGTTCGTCGAAGCCCAGGCAGATCACGGGGTGGCCGACGCCCGCCTCGCGCTCGCCGCCGCCGAACAGGCCGCCCAAGGGGTTCACCACCCGCCGCACTGTGTCGATCCGCACCACAGCCGGACCCACCTTGTCCACGGCATTCACGATGAAGCTGGTGCCGGGCTGCAGGGGAGGCGCCGCCGGCGCATCACTCACCCGGGTGGGATCGCCACCGCGCCCCCCCGGCAGGCCGGGCAGGTTGCTGTTGCAGGCCGCCAGCAGGCTGGCGCCCAGCAGGGTGCTGATCAGGGCTACGCGGCGGCGCACACGCATCAATCGGGCCATGCAGGCGGGCTTTGGGGCCAGGTCGTGATGCGCATCATTTAAGACCGACCAGGCGGGGGGACGACCGTATATTCGGCAGTTTGGGCGTGGCGTGACGGTGCAGCAGGGAGAACAGCTGTGGCACCAGGTTCAGGAAGCCCTCCAGGGCAACCTCTCCAAGCCCACCTTTGAAACCTGGATCCGGCCGGCCCGTTGCGCTGGCTTTGAGGGCGACCAGCTGCAGCTGCTGGCCCCCAATGCCTTTGCCTGCGGCTGGCTGCGCAAGAACTACCTCACCACGATCGCCGCCGTGGCCTCGGAGCTGGCGGGGCATCCTGTGGGTGTGGCCGTGGAGGCCACGGCCGAGGCTGAGGGCGGAGCCACGATGCAGACCTTCGCCGCCGCCCTGGCGCCCGGTGAGGCTTCACCCACCGGGGAGTCCCGCGCTCCCGCCATGCATGGGCCCACCGCCACCGGTGAGACGCCGCGCAAGCTGGCGCCGGGTCTGAACCCCCGCTATGTGTTCAACCGCTTCGTGGTGGGCCCCAACAGCCGCATGGCCCATGCGGCGGCCCTGGCGGTGGCCGAGGCCCCCGGCCGTGAGTTCAACCCGCTGTTCATCTGCGGAGGTGTGGGTCTGGGTAAGACCCACCTGATGCAGGCCATCGGCCACTACCGGCTGGAGATCGATCCCGAGGCCCGCGTGGCCTACGTGAGCACCGAAACCTTCACCAATGATCTGATCCAGGCCATCCGCAAGGACGGCATGCAGAAGTTCCGCGATCGCTACCGCGCCGCGGACCTGATCCTGGTGGACGACATCCAGTTCATCGAGGGCAAGGAGTACACCCAGGAGGAGTTCTTCCACACCTTCAACGCCCTGCACGAGGCTGGGCGCCAGATCGTGATCGCCAGTGATCGCCCCCCCAGTCAGATCCCACGGCTACAGGAGCGGCTGATCTCCCGCTTCTCCATGGGCCTGATCGCCGATATCCAGGCTCCGGATCTGGAAACGCGGATGGCGATCCTGCACAAGAAGGCGGAGCACGAGCGCATGAGCCTGCCCCGCGATCTCATTCAGTACTTGGCTGGGCGCTTCACCTCCAACATCCGGGAGCTGGAGGGGGCCCTCACCCGGGCCGTGGCGTTTGCCTCTATTACCGGCCTGCCGATGACGGTGGAATCGGTGGCGCCGATGCTCGATCCCTCCGGCGTGGAGGTGGAGGTGACCCCTGCCCAGGTGTTGAACAAGGTGGCCGAGGTGTTCGGCGTGGGGGTGGAGGAGATGAAGAGCCCCAGCCGCAAGCGCGCGGTGAGCCAGGCTCGCCAGGTGGGCATGTACCTGATGCGGCAGGGCACCAACCTGTCGTTGCCGCGCATCGGCGAGGCCTTCGGCGGCAAGGATCACTCCACCGTGATGTACGCCGTGGAGCAGATCGAGAAGAAGCTGGGAGCGGATCCGCAGCTGGGTCGTCAGGTGCAGCAGGTGCGGGATCTGCTGCAGATCGACTCGCGCAAGAAGAAATAGCCCCCTACTGGGTGATGGGCTCGCTGCGGTCGAGGCCTTCCACCTCACCGGCAAACACACGACTGGCGGTGATGTCGTCGGCCTCCAGGGTCATCAGGTCGAGCTTGGTGATCCCCACGCTCGCCATGCGATTGAACAGGCGGTTGGCCTGGCGCATGCGGGCCCGGTCGATGGCATTGCGGATCGAGCGGGCATTGGCGAAGAACGGCAGCAGCATGCGCCGCTGGATGTACTCAGCGAAGGCCGCCGTGGCTTCGTCGCTGAAGCGGTAGTTTTCTGCCGCCAGGATCAACTTGGCGATGGCCAGCAGTTCTGAAGCGGTGTAATCGGGGAAGTCGATGTGGTTCGCCACCCGCGAGGAGAGCCCCGGGTTGGACTGGTAGAACACATCCATCCGGTCTTTGTAGCCCGCAAAGATCACCACCAGATCGTCGCGGTTGGCCTCCATCACCTGCAGCAGGATCTCGATCGCTTCGGCGCCGTAGTCACGCTCGTTTTCCGGGCGGTAGAGGTAGTAGGCCTCATCGATGAACAGCACCCCGCCCATCGCCTTCTTGAGCATCTCCCGCGTTTTCGGGGCGGTGTGGCCGATGTATTGGCCCACCAGATCGTCGCGGGTAGCGGTCACCACGTGACCCTTACGCACGTAGCCGAGGCGGTGCAGGATCTGGGACATGCGAGCGGCCACCGTGGTTTTGCCGGTGCCTGGCCGCCCGGTGAACGACATGTGCAGGCTGGGGGCCGTGGTGGCCAGGCCCACCTGTTTGCGGGCCCGTTCCACCACCAGCAGTGCCGCAATCTCGCGGATGCGGGTTTTCACCGGCCGCAGGCCAATCAGCTCCCGGTCCAGTTGGTGCAGCACATCCTGAACCTCGGCGCCCTCGAAGGCTGCCTGCAGGTTCACGGGGGTGTCGTCCGGGGATACGGGCGGATGCTCCGGCGGCTCAGAGGAGGCCATCGATGGCCGCGGCAAAGGCGTGATCTACAGCGCCGATGGGCTCGTTGTCCGCCTCAGACCGCAGGGTGATGTTCACGTAGGTGCGGCCAAAGCTGATGTCTGGATAGCGGCCCTGCTGTTCGCAGAAGTCGTTGAGGCGATCCAGGAAATCGCGGTTGGCGGCGTAGTCGGCGAAATCGATGCGCCGTTCCAGCCATTCCACCCGGTCGGGCTTGGGCCTGGGGTTCCACTGGTGATCCATGGCTGTGAACTTACGTCGCCGCCAGGCAGTCGGTGCGGCCTGCCGCCAGGCGTGTGGCCCAGCTCTCGGCATAGGCCCGATTGGCGGCCTGCTGCTGGGGATCCTGGCAATCCAGCGGGTGGGGCATGGTGCCGTTGATGGCGGCGTTGGTGACGCAGAACATCGACTTCTGGAAGCTCAGGCAGATCTTCACGTGCACGTCGCCCTCGCCCCGTGTGCGCTGGCGATACCAGTCGTGCAGGGCCTGGGGCAGGTGCCGGTACATGTCCTGCATCAGCAGGCTGGGGGGGATGCCGGCTCCCATGGTGGGCAGCGGATCGGCGTAGAGCGCCCCGTAGGCGAACTGACTCTGGTCGTGGGAGATGGCCTGGACCTGGGCATTGAAGCTCACGGTGCCCAGGAAGGGCATGCCCCGCAGAAACACGGCTTCCACGTAGGGCACGGCCACATCAGCCAGGAAGCTGAGGCCGGCCTCCGGGGGCAGCACCCAGAACTGTTGAGCACCGATGGTGACTGCATAGGTGATCGGGTTGGCCGCGGCGGCCACCAGCCCCTGCTTGATGAACTCCACCACCTCGGCGATGGTGCCCACACGGCCATCCCGTTCGGCGGCGGCCAGATCGAGGAACAGATCACTCATCACCCGCCAGAACTGGCCAAGGGCATGGGTGGTGGCCGCGGAGCGGATCAGCTCGGGAATGAAATTCGGGAAGAGGGGATTGAGCACCGCCAGCAGCGGATCCCTCCCCTTGGCCCGCACGATGGCCGCGCAGTTGGCCTTGAAGGCCTCGCTGTCGAAGTAGGCATCCATGCCGCCGGTGGCGTGCCACAGCATCGCTTTCTGGCAGTACTCGGCGTACTCAAAGTTGATCCGGTCGTGGGTCACATGGCGCCACCACTTGCCCAGGTTCAGATCGCCATCAAAGAAGCGGAACACTGGGAAGGGATTGAGGAACTGGCGCTCCGCCTGGAAGATCAGGTTGGTGCTGTAGGCATCCAGCACCACGCCGTAGCTCTCCAGAACCCCCACCACTTCCAGCAGGTGGTCATCGCTCTGGTCGAGGAGGGTCTGGCCCGATAGCAGCTGTTCGGCCAGCTGCTCCATGGTGGGCATCAGCACGGGGGTGGTCATCAGCTGATCAGGCTCCCGGAGGCCATGGCGGCCACCAGTTCAGGCATCTGGGCCATGGCGGTGGTGGTGGCTTCCCCCAGCTGGGCCAGGCCGCCAGGCACCAGGCCCACCACGATCACCAGGGCTGTAAGCACCAGCGAGGGCAGCTGCTCCACCAGGGGAACCCTGGGGAGCTGCACATCGATCGGGGCGATGCGCTGGCCCGTTGGGGTGGTGGCGGGCAGGGCCGGCTGGATGGCCAGGCGCCCGAAAAAGGCCCTGTTCACCAGCAGCAGGAAGTACACGGCGGTGAGGCCCGAGCCCACCATTGAGAGCAGGGTGGGCAGTGGGTAGGCCACAAGACTGCCGCGGAACACCAGAAACTCGGAGATGAAGCCCGCCATCCCGGGCAGGCCGGCGCTGGCCATCACGCCCATGATCATCAGCGAGCCGGTGAGGGGCAGGCCCCGTTGGGGGTTCAGCAGGCCGCGCAGCACCTCCAGATCCCGGGTGCCTGTGGTGCGATACACCACGCCCACCAACAGGAACAGCAAGGCCGAGATCAGGCCGTGGCTCACCATCTGAAACACCGCACCCAGCAGGCTCACCGGTGTGGCCGCGGCTGCGGCCAGCAGCACATAGCCCATGTGGCCCACGGAGCTGTAGGCCACCATCCGTTTCATGTCGCGTTGGGCAATGGCTGCCAGGGAGCCGTAGAGCACCGAAATCGCAGCCCAGATGGCCAGGTATGGCCCCATCTGGGCCCAGGCTTCAGGAAACAGGCCCAGGCAGAAGCGCAACAGGCCATAGGTGCCCAGCTTGAGCAGCACGCCCGCCAGGAGCACCGACACGGGGGTGGACGCCTCGGTGTGGGCATCCGGCAGCCAGGTGTGGAAGGGGAAGAGGGGGATCTTGATGCCGAAACCGATCAGCAGCGCGCCCATCAGGATCAGCTGGGTGCCCATGCCCAGCTGTTGGCTCAGCACCGGGGTGAGGCTGAAGTCCACCTGACCGGTAACCAGGGCCAGGCCGAGGAAGGCGCCCAGGATCAGCATCCCGCTTACGGCGGTGAAGATCAGGAACTTGGTGGCGGCGTAGGCGCGGTTGGCCCCACCCCACACGGAGATCAGCAGCCAGAGCGGGATCAGCTCCAGCTCATAGAAAAGGAAAAACAGCAGCAGGTTCTGGGCCAGAAAGGCGCCATTCACGGCCCCGCTGATCACCAGCAGCAGGGCGAAGTAGAGCTTGGGCTTCTGGCTCACGCTGCCCGAGGCGAACGCGGACACAAAGT
>CALJTZ010000499.1 GCA_937975655.1 uncultured Synechococcus sp.
GCCAAGAGTTTTGCCTTTAACAAGAAGGCTATCCCCCTCACCGGATGCAAAGTCGGTAATTTTATCCTTGTACCTCTTGCCAAACTGAATTTTGCTAAAGGCGAATTGATCGGCTCCTCCGCCACCGGTGAGCCTGTCCCTAAGTTTGCGGCCATCAAGATAATCATTGCTAGCCGCACCGACTAGCTTATCCCGCTTTCGATTGCTTCCAATAAGCCTATTACCAGTAAGATCTGGCTGAACCGGGAGCTCGGGATTTTGACCTCCTTGACCCAATCCCTCTCGGTAGCCACCATACCAATCAATCCAGGACTTGGTTACGCCATTGACTGTTATTTTCTCGGTAGAGTCATAGATAGTCGCGGTGCTACCGTCGCTACGGGTAAAGACAAGAAGGTTGGCCTGGGCGCCAAGGATTTCACCTGTTGCATAGCTCGTGATATTGGCATCGCCAATTAATGCACTATCGACGCCATCTCCACCCACGATGATGTCGTTTCCGCTGCTATCTACTAAGGTGTCATTTCCACCACTAGCAAGATAGGTATCGTTGCCACTGCCACCTTCGAACCTATTGGCGCTGTTACTGCCCACCAAAAAGTCATTCTGGCTTGTTCCCACGACGTCCTGAAAGTTGAGAATAACATCGCCAGTGCTAATTGTATTTTGAGACAGGTTTAGTACAATTCCGGCCTGGTACTTCGAGGCATCCAAGGTATTAATACCGCCGCCGCCATTCAGGGTATCGCCACCACTGCTGAGGTAGATGCGGTCGTTTTTGTTGCCGCCAAAGATGGTGTTGCTTGTGACCGTTCCCGAGATGGAGTGGCTAGCGTTACTAGCGCCGAACAAGAATCCAGCTAAATAATTCTCAAAGTTGAGAAGGGTCTTGCTACTATCACCATCGGCGGTGAATGCACCACTGGCCAAGTCGAGACTAATATTACTATAGCTATAACTTACGGAATTAAGAGTGTCGGTGCCACCCGAGCCATCATAAAAGTCAAGGCCTTCTGTGATTTCAAAAATATCACTATCGCTACTACCGACAACTGAGTCGTTGCCACTAGTAACCAGTCCGTTGCCGAGAGTGTAAGTTGCCATGAACTTTTTAGGGCTAAATGCTGCAACCTTTTTGTCGCCAAGGCTGACAAGGGTGCCGCATTGTGGCCAAGATTGACAACTCAATAGTAAATGAGCAGCGCCCAACGACCTTCGCGCACATGCTTTCTTTATAATCCTGTGCAACATACCGTTGCAATTAATGGGGGATCTTTGCTGTCAAAGCCTCTCCATGGCCCGGCCATCGCTGGTGGCATAAGGGATGATTGCTTCACCCACCTGGCGTGAAGGGTCTCCCCTGCGCTGGCGATACGTACCACCTGCGAGCCATCGGGGGAGCGCAACCAGCCCTCTCCCTCACGGCCCTGGCGTTTTTGTTCTGGCTTGTCGTTGCCCCACATACACGGTTGAACCGGCCTCAATTTCATGAGAGCAACTGTCCCTTGCTGGCCATCTGGTTGTGCATAGACCTGTGCATAGATCCTGCTGATGCCAATAGCAAGACCCATTGCAGCAAATGGCTTTGCTTGCACTTCGACAGTTCACCATGTACTACGACGCCTGAATCTGACCGTGGAGGCTTGCGAAGGGGCAGCATCCCGCTGTCCCTCACTGGCCTGCTGTATGGAGCGCCCACGGGGTCGTTGGGCTTCAGGCGATAACCCCCAGTGCATTGATCGACAGCAGACCTGCAGCATTAACCACCTGTGCAAGAACAGCATCGCCCCTGAAGATCCAGGCATCGCCGCCATCGGTCTGAAGACTTAACTCAGCCGGCGCCACGCCCTGAACGGTGATGCGATCACGGCGATCCTGAAAATCAAGGACCTGGGCAAAGCCAGATCCGTCGAGCACGATGCGATCTTTACCTCGTCCAGAGGTGATCACATCGGGATTCTCTAGAGTGGCTCCATTGGCATAGATCCGGTCGTTGCCTGCTTTGCCGTTGAAGTCGTCGCCAACACTGGATCCAACCAATCGGTCGTTCCAGCGGGTTCCTGAAAACCTCTGACGTGGGGAAATCAGATCATCTTCTGCACCCCAGAGACTGATTAGGGCAGAAAGATCTGCGGAGGTGAACCAAGCTTCGACATCGAGATTGTCGTTGTAAGACATCACCGTGTCAGAGGTGTCATAACGCTCATCCCACGGCTCTTCATTGGGATGATTCAGGCCTAGCGCATGGCCGATCTCATGCAGAATGGTGATGCGTTCCGACTTACTCGCCGATGCTGTGGCTGAACCCTCATGCAGCCACTGGACGTCGTACCAACCATCCAGGGGTGACGTGAGGCCAATAATGACATCCTCTTCACCCACAATGGCCGGCACAGCATAAAGATCAATCGCAGTGCCGTCGTACGAGGCCTGGCGACGAAAGTCGAGATCGATCAGGGGATCAAGCCACAGAAAGACGCTGTCTATAAAATCCTGGTCCGCCTGGTTGACTGGGTAGGTTTCAACTTGCTCATAACCGTCTATGTCTTCGGGTTCGCCACTGACATGGATGTAGTAAGAAATTAACTCCGTGCCCGATACATAATCCCGGAGGGTATCGGCGAGCCAGCTGTCGTAGGTGATCGCCGTAACAAGAGTGGGATCCGCCATGGAGCTGCTCAGCAATAAGACAGGCCTAGCACGTTGCAGGCCCGCACAGAGGTCAATGTGCCACTTCTCAGCCACGGAGCCAGCCTGAGATCAAGCCTTCACATCGTGCGACAGTGGCGCGAAATGCAGCAGCACCATGCCCCAAGGACCTCGCCGTGACGCGCCCAGAGCCCTCGATGCATCACCACAGCCGCCCCGTCGCCCACCTGCGCCCGCTGGCAGCAGCCCTCTGAACCTGCTGGGCACCGAAGCAGGCGAGGTGCTTGTGGGTGATGCGAGCAACAACAGTTACCTCGCCGCTGGGGGCGACGACACCGTGATCGGGTCGGCAGGCAATGACTCCATCAGCGGCGGCAGCGGCAGTGACACCCTCAGCTACAGCTCCACGCCTGGCCCCATCACCTTGAACAGGGGCGGTTCCGTAACCAAGCCAGGCGGAGCCATTGACACGATCCCTGATTTCTCGATCGAAACGGTGATCGGCGCCCAGGGGCAGCGCAACCGCATCGATGGCAGTGGAGGCGTGACAGCCTCTCTGGACGTGGATCTCTCTCAAGAGCGCTTAACCATTAACGGATTACCCGGTGTGGGAAGTGCCTCCATCACCGTGAAACAGTTCACCGATGTGATCGGTGCTGACACTGCAGACACCATCACTGGTTCTGCTGAAGTCAACGATCTCAATGGCGCCGGTGGTAACGACATCCTCACCGGCCTCGGAGGGGCTGATCGCCTCACTGGTGGCTCCGGTGCCGATCTGTTCCGCTACGCCCCAGGGGATTCCACCGCCACGAGCTATGACCAGATCACTGATCTAGCCATCGGCGAAGACCGCATCACGATTGGGGGATCTTCCTCTCTTGCCCGGGGACTGGGGACCATCGCCAGCCTCAGCAGGGAGGATCTCAGCAAGCTGCTGAGCACCTCCACGTTCACTGCCGGTTCTGCAGCCAGCTTTTCAGTGGGCGCCCGCAGCTTCCTGGCCATCAACGACGGGAGCGCAGGCTTCCAGGGCTCAATGGACACCCTGATTGAGATCACCGGGTACAGCGGAGATCTCTCAGCTCTGACAATTGGCTAGGCCAGTCGGAGGCCCACCAAGGCCAAGAGCCACTAGGGGCCTCCGCGTTCCCGCACACTCACGTATCAGTCAGTCATGGCGCAACTGCGCCATGCAGTTGGCATGCAGGCGCTTCTCGTGGGCATGCAGGTCTGCCCAGGCCTTGGCCTGGGCATGATTGTTGGCGGATTCACTGGGATCCGCATGGGCCACAAGCGTGGAGAGCAGGGCGGCACGCCGCCGTGCTTTTTGCTGGCGCGCACGCACCCAGGCCACATAACTGGGCTCGCCATGGAACCGATGGATCGCAGGTTCAGGCGAAGAACGTGGACTATCCATGGCGACCGGACCTCATTGCTGGATTCATTCTGTAGCCGTTGCTACCGCGCTGAGGGCTGATCCATCATTCTTGACCTGAGTTCAAGCTGATACCGACGTTCGCGGCCGGCCTTGCCCTTGGGACGCCCACGGGCCAGCCGTGAATCCGCTGGAATGGTTGCCATGCATGCGCGCACCTGCGATTGATGGCGGATCCCATAACCCGGCTGGCGTATCAGACCCTGCAACAGGGCAAGAGCCTGGTGGGACTGGCCCACAAGGAAGTGAGCACCAAGCTGATGGAGGTCTTCGCCCCCGAGGGATCTCCGAAAACGGTGCCGGTACCAGCGCAGATGCTGGCCGACCTGCAGGCCGCCCACAGTCGCCTCCTGGACACCGACTGGCAGGAGGCTGAGCAAGGCCTCTACCCCACATCCCTGCTGTTCGACGCCCCATGGCTGGAATGGGCCAGCCGCTATCCGCTCGTTTGGCTCGACATGCCCTCCACCTGGAGTCGGCGCAGCGAGCGGAACGTGAATGACCTTCCCCAGGAGATCAACCGCGACGATTACCCCGACTACTACCTTCAGAACTTCCATCACCAGACCGATGGCTACCTGAGCGACCACTCGGCCTCGCTCTACGACCTGCAGGTGGAGATCCTGTTCAACGGCACCGCAGAACCGATGCGACGCCGGGTGATCAAACCCCTGATCCAGGGCCTGAAGCGCTTCAGCGATCGCAGCCCCAGCCAACTGCGGGTGTTGGATGTGGCCACCGGCACGGGCCGGACGCTGCGACAAGTGCGGGCGGCTCTGCCCCAGGCCCAGCTCGTGGGCCTGGATCTCTCTCCGGCTTACTTGCGCCAGGCCAACCGCTGGCTCAGCCAGCTCCCCAACGAACTGCCCCAGCTGGTGCAGGGCAATGGCGAGGCCATGCCCTTCGCCGAGGGCAGTATGCAGGCCATCACCTGTGTGTTCCTACTGCATGAACTGCCGGGTGAGGCCCGCCAGAACGTGCTGGCCGAGTGCCTCCGCGTGCTGGAACCCGGCGGTGTGCTGGTCTTGGCCGACTCCGTACAGATGGCGGATTCCCCCCAGTTCCAGCCGGCGATGGAAAACTTCCGGCGCGTGTTCCACGAGCCCTACTACCGCGACTACATCGGCGACGACATCGAAGCCAGGCTCCAGGCCGCTGGTTTCACAGGCATCCGGGGCGAGTCCCATCTGATGACCCGGGTGTGGAGCGCCATCAAGCCCTGACATAAGCCATCCGCCGGCCCAGCAGCTCAATAGGGTTGTGCGAACTCGCAGCGGTCGGAATGGCAAATCCGTTCAGCGTCCGTTGGCTCGCCGGCTGGACCTTTCAGACGGTGTTCATGGAAGGCCGGGTGCAGGTTGAAGCCCATGGTTTTGGCATCTGCCTGCGCACACCCGTGCAACCCGGCGAAAGTCCCGCCGCCGCCGCGGACAGGCTGGTGCTGGCTGAAGACCAGCGCCGCCGCGCTCTACACAAGGCCTGGCTGCGCAACCAGCGATTACCGGACACCGCGAGCGCTCCAGCCCTGGAGAGTGCCGCCGCTGAAGCCGAGATCACGCCGTTGATGCCCGCAGAGCTGCAATCGATTATTCGCCTACCGGCCTGACGATCAGGCTTCAGCGCTTCAGCCACACCGCTAGCACCAGGCCCAGACCACCCCAACGCAGGCCTGTCCACACCACCTGCTCCGCCCAGACCTGGCTCTGCAGCGGTTGTGGCAAGGGGTCGAGCACCCGTTGCGCCAGGGCCATGCGCTGGCGTAGACGCCGCGCCCGCAGGCTGTCATCACTGGCCTTGAGGCGCTCGGCCTGGGCCACCTGCGCCATCAACCCTGCCAGCTGATGCAGCCACCGAATCGGCTGGAAGGGAGAGCGCGGCTGCTGTTGCATGCCGTCAGGATGGACCGAGCCCCGATCTTCCGTCCAGTGTTGACGTCGACTATGGCCTCCACCAACCACTGGCCCGAGGGCAGCCGCGAGGCTGCCGAGGCCCTGCACCGCCAGCTCGTGATCGGCGACCGTGACTGGCACGCCCTCAAGGGCCAGCCCCAGCGCCGCGGAGCCGAGCAACTGGCCGCTGCCCTGGTGCAGCTGCTTGACGAGGGCAATGGACCCGCCGTTCGGGGCAACACCCCGCAGCGGCAGCAGGCCATCGCCCTGGTGGAACATGCCCTGGCCTGGCTGCAGGGCAGCCTCAAAGATCCCGGCTGTCCCAGCCACGGCCGCTGATCAGCCGGCAGCCACCCGCCGCACCGCCACCTGCACGCGATTGCCCCGGCCGCTCCAGCGGACGTCGTCGAAGCACTGGTGAATCAGGAACAGCCCACGTCCGCAGGCGGCATCGGCCTGGTCCGGCAGCTGGCTGCATCGCTCCGCAGGGGCCACGCCACAGCCCTCATCCTGCACCTGCCACACCACCCAGCGGGGGGTCACGATGCGGCGGATCCGCAGGCATTTGCGCGGGTCGTTGCCATTGCCGTGACGCACGGCGTTGACCAACACTTCCTGCAGACCCAGCTGCAAGGACGCCAGTTGCTCGGCGCCCCTGATGGGCTCCAGCAGCAACTCCAGCAACGGCGAGAGGTGCAGCGTGGATGGGGTAATGAAGTCAGCCCAACGCAGCGCCATTCAGCTGAATCAGCAGCGGGTCACCAGCCGGGTTTGACCCTACCCCGCGGGCATCAGGCCGGCAGCCGCTGTTGCACACCGGGATGGGAGAGCAGGGCGTCCATCAAACGGACCCCGCGCAACTGGTTCACCAGCGGGAGATGCCCTTCCGGGGCATTCAAGGCCCAGGTGAAGGCCGAGGGATAGCGCGTCCAGACGCCATCGAGCTTCCAGCCAAGCTTGGGCCAGAGCCGATCCCAGCGGCCGGACACGCTGCGCAGCAGCCGCAGTTGCACCGAGAAACCGAAGCGGCCCTGGGAATAGGTGAGCCAGAGGCGATCCAGGCTCTGCAGATCGACCGCTGCCATGGGCGGCACTTCGGAGTAGTAGACGTAGCCGCGCTTCACAGCAGCGGCTCCCGCCAACTGGCGCAGGATCTCGCTGGTAAGGCGATCAGCCTCTTCGAATTGCTGGAGGCTGAGGGCCTGCTGCAGCGGGGCGTAATCGATGCCCTGGGCACTGCTCACAGCGAGCCACCCCTCGGGGTGGCGCTGCTGGAAGGTGTCGGTCAGGCCGTCGGGCTGAGCCAGCAGCAGCTGGATCAGGGTGCCTGCAGCCCAGTCGTCGCCGGTGGCATCGAGCCGGTCGAGCAGCTCGGGAATGCAGGGACGGATCTCAGCGCTCCGCTGCTGCACCTCGGCCAACAGGCTGCGGCGCTGGCGTACGGAACTGGAGAGGAAACGGTCCAGCAGTTGGTCGGCGCTGGCGGCGGCGGAGACGGGAGGTCCGGAAAGCATGGGGGCGAGCTGACCTGACGGGGAGCCAGCGTTGGCCCACTATGTCAGGCCAGACCGGCAGTCGAGACACCCCTTCCATGGCAGAGCGGCTGGCGATCGATGCCTTTCTGCAGGGCAGTGGCCCCGTGGTGGATGTGCGCACCCCGGCGGAATTCGCCCAGGGCCACATCCCCGGGGCCCGCAATCTGCCGCTGTTCAGCGATGGCGAGCGGGCCGAGGTGGGTACCACCTACAAGCAGCAGGGACGCCAGGAGGCCGTCCAGCTGGGGCTGGCCCTCGTGGGCCCCAAGCTGGCGGCGCTCGGCACCACCCTCACGGCCTGGAGTGCCGAAGCAGCCGGAGCTCCCCTGCGCATCCACTGCTGGCGCGGCGGCATGCGCTCCGGCAGCGTGGCCTGGTTGGCGGACACCCTGGATCTGCCCTGCACGCTCCTGGAAGGGGGGTACAAGGCCTACCGCCGCTGGGTGCTGGCCCAGCTGGAGCAGCGCTGGCCCCTCCGGCTTCTCGGGGGGCGCACCGGCACCGGCAAGACTGACCTGCTGCTAGCCCTGCGCGATCGAGGCGTGGCGGTGCTCGACCTGGAGGGGCTGGCCCATCACCGCGGCAGCAGCTTCGGCAACCTCGGACTGCCGCCCCAGCCCAGCAACGAGCACTACGAGAACCGGATTGCCACTGTGTTGCAGGCCCAGGTGGGCGCCACAGCCATCTGGGTGGAGGCGGAGAGCGTGCAGGTGGGGCGTTGCCGCGTGCCGGCGGGGGTGTGGCGCCAGATGCAACAGGCACCGCTCCTGGAGATCCAGCGGCCCCTTGAGGAGCGGCTGCGCCATCTGGTGGCGGTGTACGGCGTTCAGGATCCTGAGGCCCTGGCCGAGGCCACCAGCCGCATCGGCAAGCGCCTGGGGCCCCAGCGCACCACGGCGGCCCTGGAGGCCATTGCTCGCCGCGACTGGAGCGAGGCCTGCCGGCAGATGCTCGACTACTACGACCGCTGTTACGACCGTGAGCTCGAGCAGCACGGCGACGGGGACGCCGAGCGTCTGCTGGGCAGTGTGGAGCTGGGCTTCAGTAGCGCCGCCGAGGCCGCAGCACTGTTGCTGGCGGCCGGAACGATGCAGGCCGAGATGGGTTGAGTGGCACTGCCTAGGATCGGGTTTTACAGGGCATCCGATGGCGGCGATCCAGTTCTTCCGCGGTGTTGACGAACCCGTGGTTGCCGACATCCGCATGACCCGCTCCCGCGATGGCCGCACCGGCCAGGCGATGTTCGTGTTCGAGCAGCCCCAAGCGCTCGCCCCCGAAACCCTCGGCGACATCGGTGGCATGTACATGCTCGATGAGGAGGGTCAGCTGGTGACCCGCGACGTGAATGCACGTTTTGTGAACGGCAAGCCCGCCGCGCTGGAAGCCACCTACACCTGGAAAACCCTGGAGGATTTCGAGCGCTTCATGCGCTTCGCCGAGCGCTATGCCGAAACCAATGGCCTGGGATTCGCCAAGAAGAGCGATGAGGCGGCCCAGGCCCAGAACGACGAGCAGGACTGACGCTTGAAGTTCGGCCACTGGCTGGGACTGATTGCCACAGCGGCAGCCCTGGTGCTGCTGTGGAGCCTGCGGGATGTGCTGATCCACGTGTTCGCCGCGATCGTGCTCGCCATGGCGCTCTGCACCCTCGTGGGCGTGGTGCGCCAACGCCTCGGTTGTGGGCGCCCTCTCGCGTTCCTGCTCACCCTTGTGGGGCTCCTGCTGGTG
>CALJTZ010000500.1 GCA_937975655.1 uncultured Synechococcus sp.
CAGGACTGGAGAGCCACCCAGCACCGCCGCACCGAGCAGACCCGCGGCCAAGCTGCAGCCCATTTGGCGGCGCCATGCGTCAAATCGGGACTGCATACGACCAACTGTGGAAACGGTGAGCCTAGTCAGGGAATTCGCCCTAGTTTTCAGCCGCTGGACGGTGCAGACCATGACCACCGCAGAAGCGAGGGCCACAGCCGCTGTGCCCACCCGACGCCTCCAACGCCCCTGGAGCCGCCCCAGCGAAGGGATGCTCACCCTGGCGGGGCTGGCGGCCGTGGTGCTGGGCAGCCAGACCCTGGCGGCGAGCAGTCCCCAGGCCAGTGCCGTGCGCTTGTTGCTGCCCAGCGAGGGGGTGCTGGCGGGCCTGGGCGATGGGCTGCGGCGCGGCTACGGCCTGGCCATGGACCAGAGCCGTGCCTGCGGAATCCAGCCCCCCTCGTTGCAACTGGGCTGGCTCCCCCCTGGCAGCGATCCACAGGCAAGCCTGGGGGCCGGCCCTCGCTCCCAGCTGGTGATCGCGCCACCGGCAGCGCCCCTGAGGGCCTACGGGCTGTTGGCGGAGCAGCAACGCCTGAACGTGCTGCTGCCCCTGCAACGAGGCCTGTCCCTCGAGGGTCTGCCGCAGCAGCCGGGAGCCGATCGCCTCTGGCCGGTGGGGCCTGCCCGCAGCCAGATGAGTGATCGCCTGGCCAAGGGTCTGGTGGACCAGAACCTGGGCAAGGTGCTGGTGGTGCGCGACGCGAGTACCGAAGCCAGGGCCATGGCCGATCGCTTCATCGCCAGCCTGGGCACGGGGCAGGGTCAGCTGGTGGGGTTCGGCGATGGAGCCAGCCCGGTGGACGGCAACGACAAGGCAGCCATGGAGCAGCTGGTCCGCGATGTGACCTGGTATGCCCCGAAAAGCCTGGCCGTGTTCACCCAGCCCGGCAGCCGCCTGGCGCAAGCCATCGAGAGCACCCCCTGGCCCCCAGATCTGGTACTCGCCTGGCCATTCCCCGTCACCAACACCCTCGGCCAGCGGCAGATGGGCGTGGATCCCCTCAGCCGCGGGGAGGGCTGGGCGGCCTTTGCCCGGGCCTTTGTCCAACGGTGGGGCTATGCACCTGGAGTGGTGGAAACGGCGGGCTACGACACCGGCGTGCTCACGGCCCTGGCCTCGGTGAGCAGCCAGGGCCGGCCGGGCTGGAACCTGGGGTGGTTCAGGAACACCGCCAAGCCCCAGCCCCTCTGCCAGGCCCTGCACCAGCGCAGCCGTGGAGCCAGCGTGCGGCCCCAGGGTGCAGGCAGTCACCTCGACCTCGGACCAGCGGCACCACCCAGCGCCGCCTTACGCCTCAGCCAAGCAGGACCCAAGCCATGACCAGCGCCGCGGCTGAGCGGCTGGTGGTTCCCTTCGCGCAGGTGGGAATCGAGGCCATCGCCGAGGTGGGTGGCAAGAACGCCTCCCTTGGGGAGATGATCCGCGAATTGTCGGCGGAGGGGGTGAGGGTTCCCGGCGGATTTGCCACCACCGCAGCGGCCTACCGCCGCTTCATCGCCGCTGGCAACCTGGCCCCCCAGCTCCACGCCATCCTCCATGGCCTGGATGGCAGTGATCTGGCAGCCCTGCAGGCGGCCGGGGCCGCTGCTCGCTCCCTCCTGCTGGCCACGCCGCTGCCGGCCGAGCTCGAGCACGTCATCCTGGCGGCCTACCGGCAGCTGGCCGCGGAGAGCGGCAGGGATGGCATCGCCGTGGCAGTGCGCTCCAGTGCCACGGCGGAAGATCTACCCGATGCCTCCTTTGCCGGCCAGCAGGAGACGTATCTGAATGTGCAGGGCGAGGCCGCGCTCATCGCCGCCTGCCGGCGCTGCTACGCCTCTCTGTTCACCGATAGGGCCATCTCCTACCGACAGATCAACGGCTTTAACCACTTCGACGTGGCCCTCTCGATCGGCGTGCAACCCATGGTGCGCTCGGATCTGGCCGCCTCCGGGGTGATGTTCAGCATCGACACCGAAACCGGATTCCGCGATGCGGTGCTGCTCACCGCCGCCTACGGCCTGGGGGAAACCGTGGTGCAGGGAGCGGTGAACCCCGATGAATACCTGATCTTCAAGCCCACCCTCGCCGAGGGCTTTGCGCCGATCCTGAGCAAACGGCTCGGCAGCAAGGCGATCCGCATGGTGGTAGGCGAGGGCGACGGGGCCTCCACCCGCACCCTCGACGTTCCCCCAGAGGAGCAGCGCCGCTTCGCCATCAGCGATGCGGAGGCCCTGCAGTTGGCCCGCTGGGCCGCCACCATCGAGGCCCACTACAGCCGGCGGCGCGGCTGCCCCACCCCGATGGACATCGAGTGGGCCAAGGACGGCGACAGCGGCGCCTTGTTCATCCTTCAGGCCCGGCCTGAAACCGTGGAGTCGCGGCGTTCGGGGGCAGTGCTACGCAGCTGGCACCTGGAGCCCCACAACGCCGAATGCCTCACCACCGGGCGGGCCATCGGCACCTCCGTGAGCAGCGGCAAGGCCCGCATGCTTCAGAGCCCGAGCGAGATCCAACGCTTCACCCAGGGTGATCTGCTCGTGACCGAGCGCACCGATCCCGACTGGGAGCCCATCCTGAAGATGGCCAGTGGTGTGATCACCAATCAGGGCGGCCGCACCTGCCACGCCGCGATCATTGCCCGCGAGATGGGGATCACCGCCATCGTGGGCTGCGGCAATGCCACCACGCGGATCGCCGATGGCGACTGGATCACCGCCAGCTGCTGTGAGGGCGATGAGGGCCGGGTGTACAGGGGTGCGGTTCCCTTTCAGCTGGTGGAGCAGGAACTGGGCGATCTGCCCAGCACCCGCACCCAGATCCTGATGAACGTGGGCAACCCGGAGGAGGCCTTCAACCTGGCGGCCATTCCCTGCGATGGCGTGGGGCTGGCCCGGCTGGAGTTCATCATCGCGAACCACATCCGGGTGCACCCGATGGCCCTGCTGCAGCCGGAGCGGGTGAGCGACGCCGCCGAACGCCAGGCCATCGCCGCGCTCACGGCCGATTACGCCTCCCCCGCGGACTACTACGTGACGCTGCTGAGCCAGGGCATGGCCCGCATTGCGGCGGCTTTTTACCCACGGCCGGTGATCCTGCGCTTCTCGGATTTCAAGAGCAACGAGTACGCCAACCTGCTGGGCGGCCGCAGCTTCGAGCCCAGCGAGGAGAACCCGATGCTCGGCTGGCGCGGGGCCTCCCGCTACTACGCCCCCGCCTTCCGCGAGGCCTTCGGCCTCGAATGCCAGGCCCTCAAGCGGGTGCGCGACCAGATGGGTCTGAGCAACGTGATTCCGATGGTGCCCTTCTGCCGCACGCCCGAGGAGGGGGACAAGGTGCTGGCGGAGATGGCGCGCCACGGGCTTATACGCGGCAGCAACGGCCTGCAGGTGTACGTGATGTGCGAGCTCCCCAGCAACGTGATCGGCGCCGAGGCCTTTGCCATCACCCGACCCGAGGCTCTCGAGCTCATCGCAGAACTCGGCCTGAGCGATCAGATCATCACTCCTGCTCGAACGGATGCGCACCTGTGGAGCGAGTCCGGCATTGCCGAGCT
>CALJTZ010000501.1 GCA_937975655.1 uncultured Synechococcus sp.
GTTGGTTGCGCCTGGCGGCTCCAGCGCTGTTGATCGGGGCGGTGCTGGTGGCCCTCACCCTCGTGATTGGCAGCACCGTGAACGGAGCCAGTCGCTGGCTGGTGATCGGCCCTGTGCAGATCCAGCCCACGGAGCTGATCAAACCCTTCCTGGTGCTGCAAGGGGCAGCGCTGTTCTCCCACTGGAAGCGGATCGCGGCCGATCAGAAGCTGATCTGGCTGGGGGTATTCGCCGTGGTGCTGGGCCTGATCCTCAAACAGCCCAACCTCAGCACCGCCGCCCTCTGCGGGCTGCTGCTGTGGCTGATGGCCCTGGCCTCAGGCCTGCCCATGGTGGCCATGCTCGGCACCGCCGCCGCTGGGGCCGCCGTGGGCGTCGGCAGCATCGCCATCAACGAGTACCAGCGCATCCGCGTCACCTCGTTCCTCAACCCCTGGACCGACGCCCAGGGCGATGGCTACCAACTGGTGCAGAGCCTTCTGGCCATCGGCTCCGGGGGGTTCTGGGGCGAGGGCTTTGGGCTATCCACCCAGAAACTGCAATATCTGCCGATCCAGAGCACCGACTTCATCTTCGCGGTGTTTGCCGAGGAGTTCGGCTATGTGGGCTCGGTGGTGTTGCTGTTGTTTCTGGTGTTGTTCGGCTACGTGGGCTTGCGGGTGGCCCTGAGTTGCCGGAGCAACCAGCAGCGGCTGCTGGCCATCGGTTGCACCACCCTGCTGGTGGGTCAGTCGATCCTCAATATCGCCGTGGCCAGTGGAGCCATGCCCACCACTGGTCTGCCGCTGCCGATGATCAGCTACGGCGGCAACTCGCTGCTCTCCAGCCTGCTCACGGCTGGACTGTTGATTCGCTGCTCCCTGGAGGGGGCCGGGCTGGAGCCTCTGCGGCCCCGGCGAGATCGGCGGGAGGCCGCTGGCCGCCGGAGCGCCCCGATAGGCTGAGCCGATTGCGCGGCTGAATCCCAGCATGTCCGCTCTGGCACTGGCGGATTGGGCCCGCACCAGCGAAGAGCTACTGCGCAGCTCCCTGGCCCAGCCCGGACCCTTCACCCTGGGCCTGGTGTTTGCCGGCGGCCTGCTCACCAGCCTGGGGCCCTGCTCCCTCTCGCTGTTGCCCGTGACCCTGGCCTACCTGGCCGGCTTCGATGCCGAGAACGCCCGGCCCTGGCTGCGCAGCCTCAGCTTCAGCGGCGGCATCGTGGCCTCGCTGGTGTTGTTGGGCCTGGCCAGTGGCTGGCTGGGGAGGCTCTACGGGCAGGTGCCAGGACTGATCCCCACCTTGGTGGCCATCCTGGCGGTGGTGATGGGGCTGAATCTGCTGGGTCTGCTGCGGCTGCCCCTGCCTGCCGGCCCCGATCCCAACCTGTGGCGGCAGAAGGTGCCGGCACCCCTGGCACCCCTGGCGGCCGGCCTGGCCTTTGGCCTGGCGGCCTCCCCCTGCACCACCCCGGTGCTGGCGGTGCTGCTGGCCTGGATCGCCCAGGCCGGCAATCCCCTCGCCGGCATGGCTCTGCTCACCTGCTTCGCCGCTGGCCAGGTGATGCCGCTCCTGCTGGCCGGCACGGCGGCAGCCTGGGTGCCGCGGCTGCTGGCCCTGCGTGCCCTGGGACAGTGGGTGCCTCCCATCAGTGGTGTGGTGCTGCTCATCACCGGCGGGCTCACCCTGCTGGCCCAGTGGACCTGAAGGCTGAATGAAACGTCTGTTTGCCTGGATCTCCGATCTGCGCGTGGCCATTGGCCTGCTGGTGATCATCGCCATCGCCAGCGGCCTGGGCACCCTGGTGCCCCAGAAGGAGAGCGCCGAGCTCTATCACCGCGTCTACGACGCCACCCCCTGGCTGGGGCTACTGCGGGGCGATGCGATCCTGGCGCTGCAGCTGGATCACGTGTACTCCAGCAGCTGGTTCCTGGCCCTGCTGGCCTGGCTGGGCCTGGCGCTGATCCTGTGCAGCTGGCGGCGCCAGTGGCCTGCCCTCGTGGCGGCGCTGCGCTGGATCGACTACAGCTCACCCCGGCAGCTCAGCAAGCTCACCCTGGCCGAAACGCTCGAGTGCCGCGATGCCGGCAGCAGCCTGCACAGCCTGGAGCAACACCTGGCCGCCAAGGGCTGGCAGCTGCAGAGCCACACGGGTCGTCTGGCGGCCCGCAAGGGGGTGAGCGGCCGGGTTGGTCCGCTGCTGGTGCACGCCGGCCTGGTGGTGCTGATGGTGGGGGCCTCGTGGGGATCCCTGGGGGGCCAGCGCCTCGAGCGCTACCTCGCCCCCGGCAATGAACTGGAGCTGCTCAACAGCCGCGGAGACACCCAGGTGACCGTGGCCCTGGAGACCTTTGGCATCGAGCGGGATCCCGCTGGCCGGCCCGAACAATTCCGCTCCCAGCTCAAGCTGATTCCCGGCCCGGGCAAGGCAGGCAGCAGCATGGAGAGCAGCCCTGGCGAGAGCCGCGAGATCAGCGTGAACCACCCGCTGCGCTACCGGGGCATGACCCTCTACCAGGCCGACTGGGCCCTGGCGGCCATCGAGCTGCAGCTGGGCAAGAGCCCCATCCTGCAACTGCCCCTGCAGAGCTTTCCCCAGCTGGGGGAGCAGGTGTGGGGGATCGTGCTGCCCACCCGTCCCGATGGCAGCAATCCCGTGCTGCTCGCCCTCTCCAGCGAACAGGGTCCGGTCACCGCCTACTCCGCCGATGCCCAGGAGATCGGCAGCCTGATGCCTGGCGGTGCCCCCGTGACCATCGAGGACATCCCATTGCGGGTCGCCGGGGTGGTGCCCGCCAGCGGCATCCTGCTGAAGCGGGACCCGGGCGTTCCCCTGGTGTACGCCGGCTTTGCCATTGCCCTGGCGGGAGGAGCCCTGAGCCTGGTGGCCACCCGCCAACTGTGGGCGATCGCTGAGCCCGAGCGCCAGAAGCTGCACGTGGGCGGGCTCTGCAACCGCAACCTCACCGCCTTTGCCCAGGAGCTGCCGCAATTGCTGGCGGAGCTGCCCCGCTGATCAGCAGGGCAGGCGGGTGCCGTGGCTGGCGCGGATCACGGTGTGCACGTTGCCGCGGGGATTGAAATCGGCCTCCAGCTGCATCCACACGGGCTGGCAGGCCGCCACGAAGTCGTCGAGGATGCGGTTGGTCACCTCCTCGTGGGAAATGGAGCGGTCGCGATAGCTGTTCACGTAGAGCTTGATCGCCTTGAGTTCCATCACCCGCGGGCCCGGTTGATAGATCAGCCGCAACGTGGCGAAATCCGGGTAACCCGAAAACGGGCACTTGCAGGTGAATTCCGGCAGGGTGATCGACACCTCGTAGGCCCGACCCGGCCGGGGGTTGTCGAAACAGATCAGCTCCGCCTCCGCAATGGCCCGCTCGCCATAGAGGGGGGTCTGGGTCTGGGCGGCGGCACTGCCGGTGCTCATGGAGGGGAGATGGGGCGAAGAGCGGATGCTACGCAGCCGATCGCCGGTAGCAACAGCCACACCGGCACCATCAAACCTGAGGCCTAATGGCCCTACGGGTTGCTTCCAGCCCCTTCCTCTCCCAGACCTTTCCTGAGAGACTCCCCTCCAGAACGAGCCCCCGGTTCCATGAAAAAAGTTGAGGCCATCATTCGCCCCTTCAAGCTCGAAGACGTGAAGCTGGCGCTGGTCAATGCCGGCATCGTCGGCATGACCGTGAGCGAAGTGCGGGGATTCGGCCGCCAGAAGGGCCAGGTGGAGCGCTACCGCGGCTCTGAATTCACCGTGGAGTTCCTCCAGAAGCTCAAGCTGGAAGTGGTGGTGGATGACGACCGGGTGGACACGGTGGTGACGGCGATCCAGGACGCCGCCCGCACTGGTGAGATCGGCGACGGCAAGATCTTCATCAGCCCGATCGATTCCGTAATCCGCATCCGCACCGGCGATCGCGACAGCAGCGCCATCTGAATCAGGCGCCCAGCGTCGCCCGCACCAGCCGCCGAATGGCCTCCTCCGTGGGGGGCTGCTCGGCGGCTTTGGCTTGGGCGGGCCAGGTGCCGCTGCGCAGCCACAGCAGGTATTCGTGGTTGCCCGCCGGCCCGGTGATGGGGGAGGCCACCACCCCGCAGGCCCACCAGCCCTCCAGGGCTGCCGCCGCCATCACCCCCTCGATGGCATCGGCGTGGGCCAAGGGATCGCGCACCACGCCACCCTTGCCCACCCGCTCCTTGCCCACCTCGAACTGGGGCT
>CALJTZ010000502.1 GCA_937975655.1 uncultured Synechococcus sp.
TTTCCCTACACGACGCTCTTCCGATCTGGCGGTGAGGGCTGGAGGTGCTCAGTCCCCAGAGCCGTGCTGTTCACTTGCCCCCGTGGCTGCAGCAGCAGGCTTCAGGCCTTCAAACAGCTGGCACAGGACTGAGGCCATCTCCGGCGGCAGCTTGGCCTCGACTTCCGATTGGGAAGCCAGCACCAACAGCGCGCAGGCGTCAACCAGCACCGAGGCCTCGTCTTCATTGAGGGCAAGCAAATGCTCGCCGTCGGCGTGCGTGATCCGCATGGCAATGCGCGAACTGCCAAGAAAACGGTAGGCCCCAGCTCTGGAGATGGCACTGCAAGCCCAGTCCCCATCAGGGGACAATCTCGCCCCGGTGCGTTGATGCCTCAGCTGCAGCCGGTCGCTTGACGCCGTAGCGGCCGGATGGCGCTGCTGGGTTGGCTCTGGAACCGGCGTACGCGCACCCGGTAAGCGCAATGGGCCGCACCCAGGTGTTCGATCAGGGCCTCACGAGCTTCGTGCTGCAGCTCCTCAAGAGTCGGGGCGGTGATGCAGATGGGCAGGGTGTCGGCCTGGGCGCGCAGCAGGCCGGAGTATTCGCTCTCAACGCAGAACACGATTTCACGCATGGCAGGGGTATCTCCGTTTTCCCCGCACCATCTTTGGCTCCTTTGCTGCCCTGTGGGGGTGAGCCGGAATACGGGGAACCGGCTCAGGCGCAACAGATGCACCACGCCAGTCCAGCTCAGCCATCCGCAGACGCTGCCTGGGTCGCTGCTTGAGGGAGAGCTGGTGTCTTGTGCCCAAGGCGCCACAGCTCGTTGCTGTGCTCAGCCGTCTCCACATCCCGCAGACGGCAGACCAGGGCGAACAGATCATGCGCGGCCAGCTCACCGTCCTCCTGCCATTGCAGGGAAGCGGGTTCAAGGGAGCGGGAGGCGGCCATCCAGGGCTTGATTCGAGGGGAGAAGCTACGCAATGAGCCCCCCACGATGGCGGCCATTTCCGGCCCAGAAGGCGGAAGATTCTGTGAAGGATGGTCAAAGTCGGGCCAGGAATCAGCACCGCCCCCCGTTCCGCAACCGCAGCGAAGACGAGACAATCAAGGCCCCGATTCCCCTTGGATCTGGCTGCGCCCACCCCGCCACTGCAGATCCGCCCCTACGGGACGGCCGACTGGCCGGCGCTGTGGTCGCTGCTGCAGCCGGTGTTCCGCGGCGGCGAAACCTTCCCCCACGACCCGGCCATCACCGAGGCCGAGGCCCAGGGGGCCTGGGTGGAGCAAAGCCAGGCGGTGATGGTGGCAGTGGATCCGGCCGGTGCCGTGCTGGGCTCGTATTACCTCAGGCCCAACTCCCTGCGCCTCGGCGCCCATGTCGCCAATGCCGGCTACGTGGTGGCTGAGCACTGCCGGCGTCAGGGAATTGGCAGCCGGCTCTGCCAGCACTCTTTGCAGGCGGCGCGGCGGCTGGGGTTCCGGGCGATGCAGTTCAACCTGGTGGTGAGCACCAACAACGCCGGCATCGGCTGCTGGCAGCGCAATGGCTTTCAGGTGGTGGGCACCCTGCCTGGGGCATTCCGCCACAAGCAGCTGGGCTATGTCGATGCCTTGGTGATGTTCCAGGGGCCGGTGGAGGGGCCTGAGTGATGAATGTCGTGCCACTCTCCTCAGCCCCGGCGACGATCTGCGCCTGGCCTTGGAGGCCTGGATGGACGAGCAGATCAAGGGGTCGGGCTGTGTGATCAGCGGTATCGGCAGCCTGTCGGTGGTGCAGCTGCGCTTCGCGGGTGCGGCAGAGGCCATAGCGATCCGCGCCGACCTGGAGATCCTCAGCCTGGCCGGCACGCTCTCGCCCGATGGCGCCCACCTGCACATCGCCACCGCCGACAACACCGGAGCGGTGATCGGCGGCCACCTCTGCGCCGGCTCGCGGGTGCGCACGACAGCAGAGCTGGTGGTGGCTCTGCTGCCGGAGTGGCAGTTCCACCGGGTGCTTGATCTGGCCACCGGCTTTGCGGAGTTGCAGATCCGTCCACAGGATCCGGGCTGAGTGGCGGCAACCGCCGTTCCACCTGCAAAAACACCAGCCAGGCCACACCTGCACTGATTTCACTGATCCAGTCGCTGCGCGTCAGACAGCTCCACAGGGCTCCCGCCGCCGCCACAGGGTTCCGGCTCGGCCGGCTCAAACTCGCATTGCCTGCGCGAAAGCCGCAGCGGTGTCGTCATCACTCGACCAGCGGTAGGAGCTGCTGTGAACTGCGATGGAATGGCCCATTGCCCTGGCGATGGAGCCCACCTCAATCCCATAGCGGTGGCATCGCAGGCTGTAGCTGTCCCGAAACGTGTATGGGCGGAGCCATTCGCCTCTTGCCGTTGCGTGAGCTTTTAGCTCGATCCATT
>CALJTZ010000503.1 GCA_937975655.1 uncultured Synechococcus sp.
AGGCTCACGGCCTCTACATGGTCGAGAAGTACGAGCGGGTGATCGACTACCTCTACCCGCTCGCGCAAACCGTTCCGCGCAAGCACGGCACCTTCCGCGAGCTGTTCATCCGTCAGCTGTTCCTGGTGGCCGAGCACCTCAACGACGCCATCAAGGCCAACCAGCTCAGCCGCTGCTATGTGCTTGATGGCAGCCTCGGCCAACTGCGCCTAATGTTGCGGTTCATGGTCCACCACAAGCGCAAACTGATCACTGAACATCAACAGGAAATTGCGCAAGCATTTATCGGCGAAGTTGGCGCCATGCTTGGCGGCTGGATTAAACGCTTAAAAGGTGCCAAACTGTGAATGGTCTTGATGGGAGCGCCGTCATCCTGGGTGGCAACTGGAACGACGGAGCTAGTTCCGGGTCTCGGTACGCCAACTGGAACAACGTTCCTTCGAACGGTAACAACAACATCGGTGCTCGTTTTGCGGCCGTGGCCACTGCCAAACACCATCACGCTCTGCTGTTTCTACGGGGCAGCAGGCCGGTGCCAAACAGGTGCCAGCCATCAAGTCCAGCTTCGGCAAACTCAGGGCCGAGTGGTGGCGATGGCAGGGAGTAGTTCATCGAAACCTGCCGCTACCTTCCATGGCTAAGAAGTTTCGCAACCTTTATGAACAGATTTACGATTGGGACAACTTGTTAGCGGCTTACAAGGAAGCGCGGCGCGGCAAGACCTACAGCAGCTCGTACCTGCGCTTTAAGGATTACCACCTAACAAACCTCAGGCATCTGCAGCTACGGCTGATTGAAGGCAGTTGGCGGCCTGATCCGCAACTGGAGTTTGATATCGTCGACCCAAAGAAACGCACGATTGCTTGCCAGAGCTTTCGCGATCGGGTACTTCACCACGCGTTGATTCAGGTGGTGGGGCCGATTTTGGATGCCGCGCTGATGCCCCAGGTATTCGCCTGCCGCGTGGGCCTGGGCACCCACAAGTGCGTGACGCGGATGCAGCAGTTGCTGCGTCAGAACCCCAGCGGCTGGATTCTGCACGTGGACTTTAGCAAGTTTTTTCCGACGATTCCGCAAGATTTGTTGCTGGCCTACCTGGGCAAGAAGCTCACCTGTCGCCGCACGCTGTTGCTGATCGAACAGGTGTTATCGGTGCAGCCCAGCGGCCTGCCAATCGGTGCGCTTACCAGTCAGTGTTTTTGCAACTACTGGGGCGGCAGACTGGATCGCTTCATTGCAACCAGTGCCGGCGGACGTTTTGTGCGCTACATGGATGACGCCGTAACGATTGTGAACAGCAAAGCCGAGGGTCTAGCGCTCAAGTCTCAAATATGTGAGTTCGTGGCGACCGAAATGGGCCAGCGCATCGGCAAATGGCACTTGGGTCCGGTAGTTCGGGGTGTGACCTTCTGCGGATTTCGCATCCGGCGCAAGTTCAAGCTAATCAAGCGGCAATCAATGATCAGGCAGCGGCGCAAGCTGCGGTTGCTTTTAGCTCATAGCGACCACGAAGGCTGGCGTAGATCTCAGACAGCATGGATGGGTCACATTCGGCACGGCGACGGGCAGAATGGACTCAAGCACTTAGGGCTAGCGCTGTCATGCTGATCAACACCGCAACAGACCTTACCGCCGCCGCTGGACCAGAGCAGCAGGCATTCCTGACCAATCTCCTCAACGACTACACCACCTTCGACGACGCCGAATACCCCGAAGGCTACGACCAACTCCTGACTGCCGAAGACGATGGTTACGTCGAACCCATCATCCGCAAGGAATGGAACTCAGGCGCTGCTGCAGCATGGGGCTTTGCCAGCCGTCAACAGATTGAAGCGCTGTTGAGCTAATGGCTGCAAAAGCAAAGGGCACTGCCCACACTGACCATCTCCCTGGGGCGCCGAAGACCACCAGCATCGGACAAGGGGCCCGTTCCAGGCCACGACGCAAGGGGAAGAAGAAGCTGCGGGGCCAAGGTCGCTAACCTAAGAGCAGCGGGTCACGATCATCTCCATGGCAGCACAGGACGATGTCTCACATGGAGACATCTATCACAAGCTGGGCTCCCTGGAAGGCAAGGTGGAAGCGCTGCTGATGCAGCTGGGGGAACGTCGCGACGACATCAACAATGTATTCGGTCGTCTTCGGCAGGTGGAGCATCGGGTCGCATGGGCCATGGGTGCTGCCGTGATCATCAGCCTGATTACGCCGCATGTGATCAGTGGCCTCGAGCCACGGCTCCACCTAGGTGCTCCCTCTTCACAGCAGCGCTAATCTGACATCATGGAAAACGCTCAAACCGTCGCCATTGCGGCGATCATCATCGCGGCTGGCAGCGAGATCATCGCCTTCACACCGCTCAAGTCCAACAGCTGGGTGCAGCTGCTACTGCAGGCGCTACGCATGATGTTCCCAAGGCGGCGCTGATCAGTGGCCAACACCGCATCGATCACGATCGAGCAACTGTTCCGTCATTTCAAGGGCCTGCCGCATCAGCTGGCGGCGATCACCGAGATGGAGGCCGACATCAAGGCCAACGGTCATGAGGTTGCAATGCGTCGTGATCGCCCATGGTTCGCGGTATGGAGTCAAGGCGGCAAGCAGATCGATCTGGCGCCAGCGTTGCAGCTGATCAAGGAATTCGAGGGCTGCCACCTTGAGGCATACCCTGATCCGCTCAGCGGCGGTGATCCATGGACCATCGGCTTCGGCACCACGCGATACAGCGACGGCCGCAAGGTGGCGCAGGGTGACAAGCTCCATGCCGTCGAGGCTGACATGCTCCTGCGGCAGGAGGTTGATCGCCTTGCCGCCAAGCTGGCCAAGACCATACCGGCCTGGGTTGAGATGACCAACACCCAGCAGTCGGCATTAATCAGCTTTGCCTACAACCTGGGTGATGGGTTTTATGGCGCCGCAGGATTTGAGACGATCAGCAAGCGGCTGCGCGAAAAGGACTGGGCCAAGGTATCCGAGGCGCTGCTGCTGTATCGCAATCCAGGCACCAACGTCGAGGCCGGCCTGAAGCGCCGCAGGGTGGCCGAGGGCAAGCTCTGGGCACCGACGGCTGAGCGCACCCAAGCGCTGCCCTACAAGGTGGGCCCAGCCGATCCGTTCGGCACCAGGCTGTCGGCACATTTCACACTGGGTGAGTTCGCCCTAGGTGATCCGGCGCGACGGTTCACAGCACAGCATCAGGTCGACACCGCAGCAGAGCTGGCGGCATTCCTTGAGCGCGTGCGCATTGCCTTCGGTGGGAAGCGCATCACGATCACCTCGGGCTACAGGCCAGCCGCAATCAATAAGGCTGTCGGTGGTGCCAGCAGCAGCGAGCACCTGTTCAATGGGCCCGACATCGGTGCCGTTGATTTCTTCGTTGATGGCGCGGACATCTACCAGGTTCAGGAATGGTGCGACAAGCACTGGCCACACAGCATCGGCTACGGCGCACCGAAGGGATTCATCCATTGCGGGATTCGCAAGGGCCGGCCTAAGGTCCGGTGGGACTACTGACGACCACATGATCCTGCATGATGTTGAGCTTGAGCGCTTGTGTCGAGAGGAGGCGCTGATCGTTGGCTGGGAGCCTGAGCTGATCAACCCAGCCAGCATCGATGTAAGGCTGGGTGATCGGGTGATGGTCGAGAATCCAAATCATGCCCAGCTCGAGATCACCGGCATCGATCAACGCAGCAAGGCCGATCCGTTCTGGCTGCAGCCTGGTGGGTTCGTGCTGGCGGAGACCATTGAGATCTTCAACATGCCAGAAGATGTTGCCGGTCAGTTCGTGCTCAAGTCAAGCCGTGCGCGTGAAGGCCTGAGTCATGCATTGGCTGGGTACCTCGATCCAGGATGGTGCGGCAGCAGGTTGACCCTGGAGCTGCACAACATCCGCAAGCATCATGCGATCCCTCTATGGCCTGGCTTGCGCATTGGGCAGATCGTATGTCACCGCATGGAAGGCAGGCCGCGGCAAAGCTATAGCGAGATCGGCCACTACAACAATCAGCCGCAGGTGATGCCCAGCTGGGAGACCTGCTAGGGTTGCCCTGGCTATGGAAAGCGGAGCGACCCGGTGTGTGATGACCCGGGTCTTTTTTTGTTTAAAAAAAGATTCGAGCCTGACGCTGCTGGAGCACCTTGGCCGGGGCCTCGGCTGGATCATCCATCTCGATCATGCGGTAGTCATCACAACCATGGGTCTCCGCCCAATGGGTGGCCGCTTGATGGGTTTCGAATGGGCCGATGTGCCAAGGGCCGATCTGTAGGGCGTGGGTCATGGTGATGAGTGATGGGAGCAACGGTTACCGTAGAGCAAGCTGTGATCTCCATTGTGCAGGCCTACCTGGTGGCGATCAACACGAAGCGGATCATTCGATCAGCGATTGACCCAGAGCATCTGCCTGAGAAT
>CALJTZ010000504.1 GCA_937975655.1 uncultured Synechococcus sp.
GCGATGAAGCCGAGCGACTATCACGCCCATCCGGCCTGGTCGCCCACGGCGCTCAAGGCAGCGGTCACCGGCACGATGCAGGCCTGGTGGCATCGCTTTGGCCCTGGCGCCAAGCCGTTTGAGCCCAGTCCCGACATGGTCAAAGGCGACCTGGTCGACGCCCTGCTCACCCCGCCGTTCGCGCTGGAGCAGCGCTTTGCGGTCTTCTCCACCATCGCCCGCAACACCAAGGCCGGAGCGGCCAACTGCGCCGCGGCCCAAGCCGCCGGCCTGGTGCCAGTGAGCCAGGAGATGGTGGATCAGGCCCAGGCCGTGGCCGCCTCCCTGCGCCGAGATCCGGTGATCGGCACGATTCTCGCCGCTCTCGATCCCGAGCACTCCCAGCAGCCCCACTTCTGGGAAGACGCCTCCGGGCGCTCCTGCCGCTGCTTGCCCGATCTGGTTACCACCGATGGGCGGCTGTTCGATCTCAAGAAAACTCGCTCCGCCGTGCCCCGCCGCTTCTACTGGCAGGCCAAGGACCTGGCCTACGACCTGCAGCTGGCTCACCTGGCCCTGGGCCATGCCGATCGCACCGGGGCCATACCCAAGGAACTGGGCCTGATCGCCTTTGAGTGGGAGGAGCCGTTCGATTGCGCCCTGCTGGTGTTTGACGAGCAGGACATCGCCATCGGTCTGGAGCGGCGGGAAGAGGCCTTCCGGCGGATTGCCGAATGCCAGGCCAGCGGCAGCTGGCCCAGCCACGGCCGCCAGCCATTCCGTCATTTACCTGCATCTTCTCGCACTCCCGAGAGCGAGACGATTGATCCCAGCTCGATCGCCCTGTTCTGACCGGTCTGCCATGCCCCTGCACCCCTCGATCTGCCCCTCATGACTGAGCTCTCCCCCACCACCAGCGCTCTCGCCAAGGCCACGCCAGCGCCTCCCCCTGCACCCCCCGCTGCCGACATCAGCAGCGGCGTCTTCTCCGGCATTGCCGCCTTTGAAGCGGCCCAGCGGATGGCGCAGGCCCTCTGCACCAGCACGATGGTCCCCAGCGACTACCGGGGCCAGCAGGGGCTGTCCAATTCCCTGATCGCCCTGGAGATCGCCGCCCGCATGGGCCTCTCGCCCCTGGTGGTCATGCAGAACATGACCCCGATCCATGGCAAGCCGAGCTGGTCGAGTTCGTTTCTGATCGCCACGGTCAATGCCAGTGGCCGCTTCTCGCCGCTGCGCTTTGTCTTTGACGACAAGGACAACCCCAACACTTGCTACGCGGTGGCCCGCGACAAGGCCACCGGCGAGGTGCTGGAGGGCCAGACGATCAGCATCGAGATGGCCAAGCGGGAGGGCTGGTGGAGCCGGCCAGACCGCCACGGCAAGGAGACCAGCAAGTGGCAGTCGATGACCGGCCAGATGCTGCGCTACCGGGCCGCGGCCTTCTGGGTGAAGGTCTACTGCCCGGAAATCAGCCTCGGGCTGATGACCCAGGAGGAGGTGGCCGACGTTCAAGCCGTCGTGGTCGATGCCGTGGAACCTGCCAGGCCGGAACCACGGCCCGCACCGCCACAGGCCTTACCCACACCAGTGCAGATCGAGCCGGCTGAGGCCAGCACCGCAGCCAACACAGCTCCAGCAGAGACAACCCCAGCGCGCCGCAGCCCGCGGCGAGCAACCGCAGCAGCCAAGCAGGCCGAGTCCACGGCAGACCAAAACCGTGACCAGCCACTGCAGGCCGAGCTCGCCGCAGAAACCGCATCTGAGCCCAGCACGCCAGGGGAGCAGCCCAGCCCAGTGGAGCTGGTCAACACCGCCCTACTGGAGATCCCCAAACTCAGCAGCGCTGAAGCCCTGGAGAACGCCCGCCAGCGCGTCAATCGCCTTCTCGCTGAAGGCCA
>CALJTZ010000505.1 GCA_937975655.1 uncultured Synechococcus sp.
CTCGATCAGGTGGACATGCTCACCTTGGTGCTGATCGGCAACAGCACAAGCCGTGTGCAAGGCGGGCGCATGGTAACTCCGCGGGGGTACCCCGGCGCGGAGCTCAGCTAACCCATGCCGGGGCCGCGAACTAGAGGCCTGGGAGACCAGGCCTGCGTGATCAAGTCGGGATGACAGGATTTGAACCTACGACCCCTTCGTCCCGAACGAAGTGCGCTACCAAGCTGCGCTACATCCCGATGGCCGGAGTGTAGGGGATGGCGGCACCCCCCCGCTTTCTAGAGTCAGGCCTCTGCTTGCTGCCTCCGGGCACCCCGATCGCCTTGCTCAAACCCGACTGGCTGCGCGTCAAGGCCCCCCAGCGGGAGCGGATTGGCGAGGTGGCTGATCTGCTGCAGGATCTCAAGCTCAACACCGTCTGCCAGGAGGCGAGCTGCCCCAACATCGGCGAGTGCTTTGCCGGCGGCACCGCCACCTTTCTGATCATGGGGCCGGGCTGCACCCGCGCCTGCCCCTACTGCGATATCGACTTCGACAAGAGCGTGCGGGAGCTCGACCCCACGGAACCCGAACGGCTCGGGGAAGCCGTGGCCCGCCTGGGCCTGAGCCACGTGGTGATCACCTCGGTGAACCGCGACGACCTGGCCGATGGCGGCGCCAGCCAGTTTGTGGCCTGCATCGCGCAGGTGCGCCAGCGCTCACCCCTCACCACGATCGAACTGCTGATCCCCGATTTCTGCGGCAACTGGGACGCCCTGGCCGCCGTGATGGAGGGCGCGCCGGAGGTGCTCAACCACAACATCGAAACAGTGCCGCGGCTGTACAAGAAGGCCCGGCCCCAGGGGGTCTACGAGCGCTCGCTGGAGCTGCTGCAGCGGGTGCGCCAGGGCTGGCCGCGCACCTACACCAAATCAGGGCTGATGACCGGCCTGGGCGAAAGCGACGCCGAGGTGAGGGAGGTGATGGCCGATCTACGGCGCCACCAGGTGGACATCGTGACCATCGGCCAGTACCTCTCCCCAGGCCCCAAGCACCTGCCGGTGGATCGCTTCGTGACGCCTGAACAGTTCGCGGCCTTCCGGCACCACGGTGAGGCGGAGCTGGGCTTCCTTCAGGTGGTGAGCACACCGCTCACCCGCAGCAGCTACCACGCCGGAGAGGTGCAGCGGCTGATGCGGGAGTATCCCCGCTAAGCCGCCACGGCCTCCCGTTCCGCCAGGCCCACGGTGGCCTTCTCGCTGAGGGGCACCAGAAGCTTGAACTGGGCCTTCCAGGTGGGCCAGTCGGCCAGGATCGCCGCGGCCTTGGCGCTGCCGGTGGCCTGCAGGTGGGCCTCCAGCAGGGGCTTGAGCTGGGCCCAGTCTGCTGGCGGAGTGGCTGTGGCATCCACCGTCACCGGCGCATCGCCCTCGGCCCAAGCGCTGTCCATCGTCGCGCCTCTGGGTTTTGACGTGACCACCGTCGCCATCATTGAACGCCTGGACCCTGCGCGCACCATCGGCATTGACATGTTGATCGACGATCAGCTGACCAAACGCCGCGTGCTGGCCACCAACCCCGCCACCCGCGCTGACATGCGCGATGCAGCACATGCGCTGTTTGCGCGTGACGGCAAAGCCGTGAGCGTGATTCGCGACAGCGGCGGATTTGTGACCCAGCGTGTGATCGCCACCATCATCAACATTGCCGCAGACATTTGCCAACAAGGCATTTGCAGTCCACAAGATTTAGAAACAGCCGTCACGCTAGGTTTGGGCTACCCCATGGGTCCACTGACCATGGGCGACAAATTCGGCCCCACTGAAATC
>CALJTZ010000506.1 GCA_937975655.1 uncultured Synechococcus sp.
CAACTGCGCGTTGCAGTTGCAGTGGATCGAGCGTCCGCCGCTGAGTGCGGCGAACTGTTTGGCGACGATTAGATAGGCGGGACTGCGCAACTACATAGGCGGGTCTCAGGACGCGACAACAGGGCTCCGATCACGGTCTGGAGCCCCGCGATGCCCGCCCCTCTGTCGTTGCGGATCAAGGAGCAGTACATGGCCAAACGGGCCAGGGGCCTGAGCCAGCAGATCGCTGCTGATGCGGTCGGAATCTCGGTGCGCAGTGCCCAGCGCATTGATCGCGGTGAGCTGCAGACCAAGGCTCAACAGCAGAAACCTGATCGGCACTGGCGCACTCGAGCCGACCCACTCGCTGAGGTCTGGGACAGCGTGTTAGTACCGATGCTGGAGAGAGCCCCACAGCTCGAACCCCAGACCTTGTTGCTGCACCTGGAGCGGACCTTCCCTGATCAGGAGTGGTTCCGGCGTAAACGCACCCTGCAGCGCCGCGTCGAGCAGTGGCGTGCCCTCCACGGGCCCGGCCAGGAGGTGATGTTCCTGCAGAAGCACTCCCCCGGCATGCTGGGCATTTCTGATTTCACCCTGCTCAAAGGTGAACCGATCACCATCGCTGGAGTGATGCTGGAGCACCGCCTGTTCCACTTCCGGCTTCCGTACTCGGGTTGGTGTCATGTCGAGGTGATTCACGGCGGCGAGAGCTTTGTCGCCCTGGCCGAGGCGCTGCAGAACGCTTTGGCGCTCTGCAGCGGTGTGCCGGCAGAGCACCGCACAGACAGCCTCAGCGCCTGCTTTCGCAATCGCGACGGCTCCTATGCCGGCGACTACACCAGCCGCTACCGCGAGCTTTGCGCTCACCTGGGCGTGATCGCCACGCGCAACAACCGCGGTGTGGCCCATGAGAACGGGGCCATCGAGGGCCCGCATCGCCATTGGAAGCGCCGCCTGGAACAGCAGCTGATCCAGCGCGGCAGCAGGGATTTCATGGCAGAAGCGGAGTACCGCCAGCTGGTGGCCCAGGTCACCGCGTCGTTCAACAGCCGCGACGAGGTCAAAGGGAGACTTGAGATCGAGCGACTCCACCTGCAGCCGCTGCCGGTGGAGCGCTTTGTCGATTACGAACCGCTGGTGGCACGGGTGCGCAGCACCAGCACGATTGAGGTGCGGCAGGTCACCTACAGCGTCCCCTCACGGCTGATCGGACAGCAGCTGAGCGTGCATCTGCGCCATGACCGGCTGGATCTGTTCCTGCGCAGCCAGTTCCTCGAAACCCTGCCGCGTCTGCATGGCCAGAAGGGTCAGAAGGCCCTGCGGAGAATCGATTTCCGCCACGTGATCGAGAGCCTCAGGCGCAAGCCCCGGGCACTGCTGCGCGCCCAACTGCAGGACGACCTGCTGCCCACTGGCAGCTGGCGGCAGTTGTGGCGAGCTCTACTGGCAGCCCTGCCGCCGGATGAGGCAGCCAAGGTGATGGTCGATGCGCTCCACGTCGCTGCCAGAAGCGATGACCTGGCTGGTGTGGAGCGGTATCTGAGACGTCAGCTGCGCAACGGCGAGCTCAGCCTCATGGCTCTGCGTGATCACTACGGCCTGCGGCCTCCTCGGGGCCTTGCGGCCCTGCCCCAACTCGACATCCCTGAACACACCCTCAGCAGCTATGACGAACTCCTGGGCCGAACCTCCCAGCCGGCCGGCGCTGGAGACAGCCCTGCCGACCCTGCTCAAGCAGTTGAAACTGGCGCAGTTCCGCAGCCAGTGGCAGGCAGCCGAACAGCAGGCCAACGTCGACGGCTGGAGCCCGGCCAGTTACCTCTACGTGTTGGCCGAGCAGGAGCATCAGCAACGGCACCAGGCGCGGCTGCGGCGGTTGTTGCATGAGGCCCAGCTGCCGGTTCCCAAAACCCTGGCCGAGTACGACTGGGATGCCATCCCTGATCTGGGCCGTCCCCAGATCGAGCAGCTCGCCCATGACACCGGCTGGCTGGACCGCGCTGAGAATCTGCTGCTGTTTGGTCCCAGCGGTGTGGGCAAAACGCACCTGGCGGCTGGAATCTGCCGCAGCCTGATTGCGTTGGATCGCTCAGCACGCTTCTTCTCCGCCACCACGCTGGTGCAGGAGCTGCAGCGGGCCAAGGCTG
>CALJTZ010000507.1 GCA_937975655.1 uncultured Synechococcus sp.
CACCGTGCACCTGCGCCGCCGCAGCACCGGCATGGACGACATGGAGTTGCTGCATCTGGCCAAGGAACGGCTGGAGCACATCGGGATTGCCCACAGCACCATTCAGCTGGAGCCTGCAGGCCCCGAGCCGTCAGGTACGCCTCATCCCTGATCGCCCTTGAGCCGCCAGGGCAGCAGCTCACCGGCATGGAACGGCACCAGCTCCGTGGCTGTGTCGGTGCCGTTGGCGAGGCTCAGGCGCAGGGGGATGCCAGGGGCATCGCCATCGGGGGCTTGCCGCTCCAGGGTGATTTGGCCCTCGTTGAGGGGCAGGCCGTAGAACCGGGGGCCAAAGCTGCTGGCAAAGTCCTCCAACCGGTGGAGGGCGTTCTCTTCGTGGAACACCGTGGCGTAGCTCTCGATCGCGTACGCAGCGTTGTAGATCCCAGCGCAGCCGCAGGCGGCCTCCTTGGCGTGGCGCGGATGGGGGGCCGAATCGGTGCCCAGGAAGAACTTGGCATTGCCGCTGGTGGCCGCTGCCCGCAGGGCCAGCCGGTGCCGTTCCCGCTTGGCTACCGGCAGGCAATAGAAATCAGGCCGCAGGCCCCCTTGAAACATGGCATTGCGGTTGATGTGCAGGTGGTGGGGGGTGATGGTGGCCGCCAGGTTGGCCGGTGCGCTGACCACAAACTCCACGGCATCGGCTGTCGTGATGTGTTCCAGCACCACCTTCAACCCCGGGTGGCGTTGCAGCAAGGGCTGCAGGTGCCGCTCAATGAACACCGCTTCCCGGTCAAAGATGTCCACATCTGCGCTGGTAACTTCGCCATGAAGCAACAGCGGCATGCCGATGCGTTCCATCGTCTCCAATACAGGGCCGATGGTGTTGAGATCCCGCACGCCTGCGTCGGAGTTGGTGGTGGCTCCCGCGGGATAGAGCTTGGCGGCGGTGAACACCCCCGAGCGGAAACCCTGCTCCAGATCGGCTGGATCGATGGTCTCGGTGAGGTAGGCCGTCATCAGCGGGGTGAAGCCCTCTACCGCGGCATCACCGGCGCTGGCCCGTAGGGCCGCAAGGATCCGGCTTCGGTAGGCCTCGGCGGCGGCCGCGGTGGTAACGGGCGGTTGCAGGTTGGGCATCACGATCGCCCGGGCAAATTGCCGGGCGGTGTGGTGCACCACGGCCTGCAACAGCGCACCATCGCGCAGGTGCACATGCCAGTCGTCTGGACGGCGGATGGTGAGGCTCTGGGGAGCGGTGTCCATGGCGATCAGTGCGACGGCTTCTTGCCGCCGGTCACGAGGAAGGCACTCAGGGCCAGCAGCAGCACACTGGCACTGAAGATCAGCAGGTTGGTGGGGCTGTCAATGGGCAGCACGAGCATCGCTTTGAAGGCCGACACGATCAGGGCCACCACGATCACCTTCACCAGCTTTTCCTTGAGGGCATCCAGGCTGCGGATGTCGAGCAAGCCATTGCCGCCGCTGTCTCCGGGTTTGCGTGCCGCCTCGATATCCGAGATCAACAGCTCGTAAACGCCGTATCCGAAGATCAGTAGGGCAATACCGATCAGGTAGAGATCCACACCTCCCACGAGGATGCCGAGAAGCTTCGCGATGCTCTTGGTGTCGTCCGGAGCGGAATCCGCCAGCAACAGCAAGGCGTGCACGATCTCCCGGGTGCCGCAGATGAAGGAGGCCGCCGTACTCACCAGACTCATCACTACCGGCACGATGGCGATCAGCCGGAACCTCCACAGCCAGCGCTCGAAGCGGCGTTCCAGGGCGGATGAAATGCGACTCATGCTGTATGGAGTGCCTGGCTTGACCCTAGGGGGCGGTGCCGTCTGGGCTGAAAGCTCCAGGGGCTGAGACCGATGGCCAGCCAGTCGGATGGGGCCATCGCCGTGCGGGTGCAGCCCCGCTCCAGCCGGGATCAGGTGCTGGGGGAACGCGAAGGAGTTATCGCCATCAAACTCAAGGCACCGCCCGTACATGGTGAGGCCAATGCGGCCCTGATCCGGCTGGTGGCGAAGCGGCTGGGGGTGCCGCCCCGGGATGTGCAGCTGGTGCGCGGAGCTACGTCACGCACCAAGTGGATCAGAGCGGAGGGTTGCACCGCTGAAGCCCTACGCGCGGCCCTGCTGGCTTGATTGCCAGAATCCCGGAATGCTCCCTTTTCACTGGCTCACCCAAACCATTGCCCTGGGTTTGGGGATCGCCTTCAGCCCCATCAACATTGCCCTGGTGGCCTTGCTACTGCTGGGCCGCCAGCCCCTGCTGCGCTGCGCCACCTACCTCGGGGGCTGGATGCTCGCCAATGGCGGCGCCCTGTGTGCGGTGGTGCTGGTGGGGGGGCGCTTCAGTTGGGCGATGCACCTGGGCACCCGCGGCCAGGTGCTGATGGATTTGATTGGCGCCGGTGCCTTGATCGGTCTGGGGCTGTTCCAGCTCACCCCGGCGGTGACCCTGGGAGAGGAGGGCTGGGCGATGCAGCTGATGGGCCAGTTGCCCGAGCTGGACTGGCTGCCCCTGATGGGCCTAGGGGCCGGCTGTGCCCTGGTGAGCCCCGAGAACCTGGTGTTCTACGTGAAGGAGGGCGGCATGTTGCTCGCCAATCACACCGGCCTGCGGGGCGATCTGGAGGTGGGCCTGGTGTTTGTGGCCGTCACCACATCGTTGCTGCTGTTGCCTCCGCTGTTGTGGCTGTTGAGTGGCGGCCGCCTGCGCGAACCGCTCACCCGCCTCAATGATTGGTTGGTGCACCGAGCCGAATGGCTGGTGGGGGTGTTTGCCCTGGTGCTGGGGCTCTACCTCGGCTGGCAGGGCATCGAAGGCCTGCAGCAGCTCACGGCGGTGGTCAGCTGAGGGAGGTGATCACCACGGCCATCCATGGTTGTGGATGGGCCTGCAGGAATGGTGCACCGCGGTGCACCATTCCAGGACAGTGCCAACACCCCATGCACAGGCCCCTCCTTCGGGGCCACCGGAGGCTCTGCATCCGATGACGCACTACCCCCGGGGATCTGCTGGCAAACTGCGCCGAACGTCCTAGGGCCCAATGCTTCTGCTGCGCAGACTTGCCGCATCACTTCCCCTGATCGCCTCCATGGCCCTGGTGGGTTGTGCCAGCGATGGCGGTAGCGGGATTCAGAGCCAGAAGCTCGCCACCATCAAGGCCCGCGGCAAGCTGATCTGCGGCGTAGATGGCAAGTTGCCGGGCTTTAGTTTCGTGGGGTCCGACGGCCAGTACACCGGCCTCGATGCAGACGTGTGCAGGGCCACGGCCGCCGCGCTGTTCGGTGATCCCAGCAAGGTGGACTACCGCGACCTCAATTCCAGCGAGCGTTTTGCTGCCCTGGCCAGCGGCGAGGTGGATCTGCTCTCCAGGAACACCACGGAAACCCTCAGCCGCGATGCCGCCGGCGGCAACGGCCTCAGCTTTGCCCCCACCACTTTCTATGACGGCCAGGGCGTCATGACGCCGAATGCCAGTGGCGTGAAGGCCCTCAAGGATCTGGCCGGCAAGCCCATCTGCGTGGAGAGCGGCACCACCACCGAGCTCAACCTCGCCGATCGCATGCGCGAGCTCAAGGCTGCCTACACCCCCCTCAAGTTCCAGACCGGCGACCAGACCTACGCCGCCTATCTGCAAGGGCGTTGCGTTGCCGTGACCAGCGACCGCTCCCAGTTGGCGGCCAAGCGCACCAGCTTCCCGGATCCGGCTGGCCACACCCTGCTGCCGGAGGTGCTCAGCAAGGAGCCCCTCACCCCAGCCACCACCAACGCTGATCCCGCCTGGGCCGATGCCGTGCGCTGGACCATCTATGCCCTGATGCAGGCGGAGGAACTGGGCATCACCCAGGCCAACATCGACGCCAAGCTGGCTGAGGCCAAGGCCAACCCCAACCAGGCCGACCTGCGCCGTTTCCTGGGGGTGGAGGGGGAGTTCGGCAAGCAGCTGGGCCTGCCCCCCGACTTTGTGGTGAAGGCGGTGAAGGCCACCGGCAACTACGGCGAGATCTTTGAGCGCAATGTGGGCATGGGCTCCAAGCTCAAGCTGGAGCGCGGTTCCAACCGCCAGTGGAAGGAGGGCGGTCTGATCTATTCGCCGCCGTTCCGCTGATGCCCCCGTCGTCGGTTTCAACCGTGACCCCCTGGTGGCGCAACCGCCGCCTGATCCCCTGGATCGTGCAGGCGGCTGTTGGCCTGGTGGTGCTGGTGGTGGTGGCCTTCCTGGTGGGCAACCTGGTGCGCAACCTCACCGCCGCCGGGCTGCTGCTCAGCTGGAGCTGGCTTGGCAATCCAGCCGGTTTCGATGTGTCCGAAACCCTGCTGCCCTTTGACGCCAGCCTTCCCTACTGGCGGGCCCTGCTGGCGGGCCTGGTGAACACCCTGCGGGTGGTTCTGCTGGGGCTGGTTGGGGCCACGCTGCTCGGCACGGCCGTGGGCATCGCCTCCTTCAGCTCCAACGGTTTGCTCAAGCGGCTGGCCCGGATTTATGTGGAGCTGATCCGCAACATCCCCCTGCTGCTGCAGTTGGTGTTCTGGTATTTCGTGGTGTTTCTGGCCCTGCCCAATGGCACCAGTGCCATTCAGCTGCCGGGGCTGGTGTTGGCCAAATCGGGCCTGTACCTGGCCTGGTTCAGTGATCTCTGGCACTTGCAGTGGCAGGGGCCCCATCTCGATGGCGGGGTGTGGCATGCGCCCCTGCGGCTCACGGTGGAGTTCGGTGCCCTGCTCACGGGCCTCGTGGTGTACACCGCCGCCTTCATCGCTGAGGTGGTGCGGGGCGGTGTGGCCTCGGTGCCGAAGGGCCAGTGGGAAGCCGCCAACTCCCTGGGCTTCAACCCGCTGCAGACCCTGCAGCGCATCGTGCTCCCCCAGGCCCTGCGGGTGATTGTTCCGGGCCTCAATAGCCAGTACATCTCCCTGGCCAAGAACTCCTCCCTGGCCGTGGCCTGCGGCTACGCCGATCTCTACTCCGTGGCGGAAACCACCCTCAACCAAACCGGCCGGGCCGTGGAGGTGGTGCTGGTGCTGCTGGGCTCCTACTTGGTGATCGATCTGGTGATCTCGGCCCTGATGAATGGTTTGAACCACCTGGTGCAACTGAAGGAACGCTGATGCGAACGGCTCTTCCCTCCACACCCCTGCAGCGCCTGCGCCGGGAGCTGTTCTCCAGCCCTTTGGATGGCCTCATCTCCATCGGCCTGATCGGGTTTCTGCTGGCGGTGGTCATCGCCTTGGTGAAGTGGGCCCTGTTTCAGGCCCAATGGGCCGTGCTGCAGGCCAACAGCACCCTGTTTGCCGTGGGGCGTTACCCCCTCGAGCAGCAATGGCGCCTCTGGTTGCTCACCACCCTGTTAGTGGCGGCCACCGGCTTGAGCTGGGGGTTGCTGCGGGGGCTGCCGCGCCTGGATCGGGTGCATCCGCTCTGGCCGCGCAACGACCGCATCGCGGTGGCGGTGGTACTGGCTCTCGCCCTGCTGGCCCCCCTGTTCCTCAAGCTCAGCTGGGCCATTCAGCTGCGCTGGTGGCTGGAGGCGGCCCTGCTGGTGGCAACGCGCTGGGCGGCTGGTCGCTGGGCGTCCCTCGTGCCGCCGCCTGCTCGGCGGCTGGCTCCGCTGATCTGGCCACTGCTCTACTTCGCGGGCATGGTGCTGATCAGTGGCGGCCTAGGCCTGATCCAGGTGTCCCCATCGGAATGGGGCGGCCTGCTGCTCACGCTCGTGGAGTCCAGCTTCGCCATCCTGCTGTGCTTCCCCCTCGGGATCCTGCTGGCCCTGGGCCGCCGCAGCGAGCTGCCGCTGCTGCGCTGGAGCTCGGTGGTGTACATCGAGTTCATCCGCGGGGCGCCGCTGATCACCCTGTTGTTCCTGGGCCAGAACATCCTGGGCTTTCTGTTGCCCGGTGGCTTGGCCCCCGATCGGGTGTGGCGGGCGGCCTGGGTGCTCACCTTCTTCGCCGCCGCCTACGTGGCGGAAGCCGTTCGGGCCGGCCTGGCCTCCCTGCCCAAGGGCCAGCTCGAAGCCGCCCGCTCCCTGGGCTTGCCCTTGCCCCAGGCCTTGATCCATGTGGTGCTGCCTCAGGCCCTGCGGGTGGCCCTGCCCGCCACCGTGGGCCAGTTCATCTCCCTGCTGCAGGACACCACGCTGTTGTCGCTGATCGGCCTGCTGGATCTGCTCGGCACGGCCCGCACCGTGATGGCCAATCCGGCGTTCCTGGGTCGGAACGCCGAGGTGTATCTCGTGCTGGCCCTGCTGTTCTGGTGCTGCTGCGCCGCCCTCGGCCTGGGTAGCCGTGCCCTGGAAACCCGCCTTAATCCCACCGCCAACTCCGCCCTATGACCACCACCCCTGCCAGCGCCGGCTCCGCCCTCGGGGCCGTGATGATTGAGGCCCGCGGGGTCGAGAAGTGGTACCCCAACGGCTTCCATGCCCTGCGGGGGGTGGATCTCACCGTTCACCAGGGGGAAGTGGTGGTGATCATGGGGCCCTCTGGTTCCGGCAAGAGCACCTTCATCCGCACCTTCAACGCCCTTGAGGATTTCCAGAAGGGCTCCATCTGGGTGGATGGCATGGAGCTCACCGACGACGTTCGCAACATCGACGCCATCCGCCAGGAGGTGGGCATGGTGTTCCAGCAGTTCAACCTGTTCCCACACCTCACGGTGTTGGAGAACCTCACCCTGGCTCCGGTGCTGGTGCGCAAGCGCCCCAAGGCCGTGGTGGAGCGCCAGGCCCTGGAGTTGCTGGAGCGGGTGGGTATCGCCGAGCAGGCCCACAAACATCCCGGTCAGCTATCGGGAGGCCAGCAGCAGCGCGTGGCGATCGCCCGCTCCCTCTGCATGGAACCGCGGATCATGCTGTTCGATGAACCCACCAGCGCCCTCGACCCCGAGATGGTGCAGGAGGTGCTCGAGGTGATGCAGGAGCTGGCCCGCGACGGCATGACGATGGTGGTGGTGACCCACGAGGTGCGTTTCGCCCGCCAGGTGGCCAGCCGGGTGGTGTTGATGGCCGATGGCCAGGTGGTGGAGATGGCCCCGCCGGAGCAGTTCTTCACCAACC
>CALJTZ010000508.1 GCA_937975655.1 uncultured Synechococcus sp.
CTGGAGTTCAGACGTGTGCTCTTCCGATCTGGCGCAGGGTGTCGGCCGCGAAGGCGGAGGTGAAGGCCGGTGCGGCGGCCAGCACCAGCAGCAAGGGGTCTTCGCCATGGGCGGTGGCCTGCAGGGCTGCCACCGCCACAGCAGGAGCGGTGTTGCGCCCCATCGGCTCCAGCAGAATGGCCGCCGGCGTGACGCCGATCTGGCGCATCTGCTCGGCCACGATGAAGCGGTGGTCTTCGTTGCAGATCAGCAGCGGGGCCGCCAGGCCTGCAATCCCATCCAGTCGCTGGTGGGTTTGCTGCAGGAGGGTGTCCTCACCATCGCCGGCCAGGGCCCAGTACTGCTTGGGGTAGCTGGCACGCGAGAGAGGCCACAGCCGGGTGCCCGTGCCGCCGCAGAGGATCACTGGAACCAGGGCCGCCATGGGAGTGAGCAAGTGCTTCTATTTCACTCCAGAACGGAGCGGAGCTGGGAGCTCGCTGCGGGTCTGCCCAGGGATGGGGGCGGCTGTTCAGCGCGGTCTCTGCCGTTCTGTACAGCCTGTACAGGTTTCAGGAGAGTGGCGGAGGCTCGGATGGCCTACCCGCTGGCTCAGGCCCCATCGGCTGGAGGCTCGGCGGCCTTGGCGGATGGTTCACGCGGATCGGCGAGCTCCAGCAGCCCCGGGGGGGGGGTGATGCTGATCCAGCCCTCTTCCAGATGCACGCTGGGCACGATGGCCTGCACAAAGGGGATCAGCAGGGGCTGCTGGCCGCCGGAGTCCAGCTCCACCTCCAGCAGGTCGTTGCCGGCGTGGAGCAGGTCTTTGACGCGGCCGATCACCTGGCCGCTGGCCTCCAGGCGCACCTCCAGGCCCACCAGATCGAGCAGGTGGAATTCGCCCTTGGCCAGCTTGGGTCGGTCGGCGACGGGCACCAGCAGCTCCTGGCCCACCAGGCTTTCGGCGTCGCTGCGGCTGTTGATGCCCTCGATCCGCACCACGTAGAGCTCCTTGCCCGGCAGCTGCCGGCCGCTGAGCAGGTTGATTTCCTGGTCTGGCCCCTGGCGCTGGCGCAGCCAGCGGCGCCCAGGCCTGGTGAAGCGCTCCGGGAAATCACTGAGGGGGTTGATGCGCACCTCGCCCTGGAGGCCCTGGGCGGCCACGATTCGGCCCACCACCATCAGCTCTCCGTCCGTCATCACACCCAGCCTTGTGCCCTCAGCCTCGATAATGGCCCCACGACTGGGCCTCACCATGGCTGACACCCTGCCGATCCTCCCGGGCTCCACCGTGGTGGTGCGCGACGGCCGCTCCATCTACAACGGCTATAAGGGCTTCGTGCAGCGCATCAGCGGAAGCCGCGCCGCCGTGCTGTTCGAGGGTGGCAACTGGGACAAGCTGGTCACGATGCCGATTCAGCTGCTCGAGCAGGTCTGAGGCCTAGCGCCTCCAGGGCGGATCGAGCCGCATCCTGTTCCGCCTGCCGGCGCGAGCCGCCCCAGCCCTCCCCCAGGGTCTGGCTTCCCAGCTGCACGCGGCAGTGGAAGCGGCGGGGATCGGCGTGCACCTGGCTCACCTGGTCGCAGCTGTAGCTGGGCAAACCCCGCTTGCCGGCCTGGCTCCATTCCTGCAGGGCGGATTTCCAGTTGTGGCGGTAGGGGTCGGCCTCCAGTTCCGAGGCGGCCTGCTGCCAATGGGGTGTGAGCCAGTGCAGCACAGGCTCGAGGCTGCCCCAGATGCGGTAGAGCGCTCCGATCACGGCCTCACAGGCTTCGGCCCGCAGGGTGGCCCGCCCGGCTTGGTCGCCGGCGGCGATGGGGCCGATGCGCAGGGCCGCTTCAACGCCGCACTGGCTGCCCAGCTGCGCCAGCCAGCGGTCGCTCACCAGCTGGGCCCGCAGGGCTGAGCTCTGGCCAACGGAGAGCTGGGGGTAGTGGCGTTCCAGAAATTCTGAGGCAGCCAGCCGCAGCACGGCATCCCCCAGGAATTCCAGCCGTTCGTGGTGGATGGCAAGGCCGGCGGAGGTGTGGGTGAGGGCCTCGTCGAGGGGGGCCAGTTGCGCCTCCAGGGATGGCACGTTGGCCTGGTGGGGCAGCTCCAGGCTCAGGGCTGCCAGGAACCCCAGCAGCTGCTCGCGGCGCTCGGTGTTCATGGCGCTGGGGTGGTCAGAAAGGGGTGAAAGCAGGACGTAAGCCGGGTTCTGTTCTCCCGCCAGCAAGCCGGCGGGGGGTGATCATCTGTCTGGGACCGCCGTTACCGACGGCCTCGAGCGGCGCACTTGAAGCGGGACGGGTCTCATGGCCAACCGTTGTCCCTGGGCCTTGCTCCCAGCCGGGGTTTACCGAGCCAGCACCTCTCGATGCTGCTGGTGCGCTCTTACCGCACCTTTGCACCCTTGCCTGTGCTCCCGGGGGAGCCATCGGCGGTGTGTTTCTGTGGCACTCTCCTCACGGTCACCCGCACTGGGCGTTACCCAGCAAGCCTGGCCATTGGGGAGCCCGGACTTTCCTCAACCGACGCGGGCGCCGGTTGCGATCACCTCGCCTGCTTTCAAGCCTCATAATGCCTCTGCATGGGGCTGTAGCTCAGCCGGATAGAGCGACGGTTTCCTAAACCGTAGGTCGTGGGTTCGAGTCCCGCCAGCCCCGTTGCTTCAAAACCCTTCCGTTGCAAGGGTTTTCGGAAAAGGCGGGGCCCGAAAATTGGTCCTGTCGGGCCCCTGGAATTAGGCAAAAAGCTAGGCAAATCGGCACCGATCGACCACGATTAGGCAAGTGATTAGGCAAATTTGGCGCCCGCTTCCGACCGCTGGCTGACCCGGCAAAACGCTGCTCTGAGGCTGAGGGGCCATGGCGTGAGCCTCGACTTGTCGGGGTCCCGGTTGCGGTTGCGGGCGACCATGCCGCCGCGCCCCGGTGATCCCCCTGGCACCGGCCTCAAGCAGCACCGGATCAGCACAGGCCTCTCCTATCCCGATCAGGCCAGTGAGGCCCTCCAGTTGGCTGAGCAGCTGGGCAATGCCCTGGAGCGGCACCGGGTTGGCAGTGAGGAATTTGATTGGGGCCCCTGGCTCCCGAAGGCGCGCAACCCGCAGCCCAAGCCGGAACCGGACCCGGAGGCTGCTGACGGCCCCGAGGTGATCAGTGGCCGCCGAGCCATCCGCCTGACCCGGGAGTGGTGGGGGAAGCAGCGCCGGCGGGGCCCATCGGCCGAGGACAGCTGGAAGGTGGACTACGACGCACCCTTGGCGCCCTTGCTCCCGATCAGCTCTCTGCAGCCGGCCCATCTGGTGGCGCTGGTGGAGGCCACCACAGCCGAGAGCCGTTCCCGTCGCCGTGCCTCCCAGGCGGCTTCAACCGTGGCCAGAGCACTGGACTGGCCCGAGGAGCTGGTGTCCCAACTGCGGGAACTTGGCAAGGGATACAGCGCTGCCCGCAGCCAGTCCCCTCGGGAGCTGCCCCGTGACGCAGAGATCGAAGCCTTGATCGATCGCCTCTCGGCCGCCTGGCAGTGGCCGGTGGCGGTGGCAGCGGCCTACGGCTGCCGGCCCCATGAGGCCCTGCTGTTCGCTGAGGTGCAGCCCTCTGGGCTGCTGCGCATTGCCGATGGCAAGACCGGGGCGCGGCAGTCCCTTGCCCTGCCGCCGGACTGGATCGAGCGCTGGTCTCTGCACCACAAGCGGCTGCCGGCCTTCAATGCCGAGCGCAGCCACCGCGATGTGGGGGCTCTGATGGGCCAGGCGTTCCGTCGCGCCGGAGCGATCTTTCAGCCCTACGACCTTCGCCATGCCTGGGCGGTGCGGGCGATTCACAACCCGAAGATCTCCCCATCGCTGGCCGCCAAGTCGATGGGCCACAGCCTGGCGGTGCACAGCAGCGTCTACCAACGCTGGTTTGACGCCCATGAGATGGAATCGCTGCAGGCAGTCCTTAGCGGAGCGACCTGAGATAGCGCTCGACGTTCACCAGATAGGCATGGCGTCTGCCAGATGGTGAAGGCAGTTGGCGGTAGCAATCGGGTGGAAATCCTCCACGCAAGATCCGGTACTTGAGTGCCCTCGCTGATGGGAAGTGCAGCAGTTCTGCAGCCTCGCGGAGTGGCAACCAGGGACTGCTTTTGCGTGGCGCTGGTGGATGTTGGGCCGTCAGCAGAGTGAGCTGCGCCGACAGCCTGGAGAGTTGTTCGTTCAGGTCAGCAACCACCCGTTCCATCTTCGAGAGATCTGCCTCCATGGCTCACCCCCCGGTCCCAAGGTTGCTGACCACCAACAGCAGGGTGCTGAGCTGAAATAGCAGCACCAACCACAACTGGCGCTCCAGGCTGTTGAGCCTGCTCACTTCGACGATCACCGTGCGGCGACGGGTGCGGCAGAAGGCTGGAAGCTCCGGGCGGCGCCCGATGGCACCGATGCCGCTGCGGGGAGGACGCGTGCTCATCAGAACGGCACCTCTGCGTTGCTGATGGGGGTGCCGTTCCAGCCCTGGCTTCCCGCGTGGGGCGCGGCTTTCACTTGGGGTGAGGTTGCCGTGTTGGTGCCCTGAGGTGTGGCTGCACCGGCGGCAGGGCCGGCTGCGGCCGCGCTTTCGGCCTTGCTGCCGAGCAAGGCCAGGCGATCCACCTTCACCAACGCCTTGCTGCGGCGCTCCCCGGTGTTGCGATCGGTCCACTGCTCGCTGGTCATGCGGCCGACCACACCGATCAGCGAGCCCTTGCGCACGTAATCAGCGGCGACTTGGGCCTGCTTGCCCCAG
>CALJTZ010000509.1 GCA_937975655.1 uncultured Synechococcus sp.
CATTTGCGCCGACTGGCTGGACCCCGATGAGAAGTGGGAGGACCAGGCCGAATCCACCCTGGAGACCGCTCTAGAGGGCGCCATTGAGGATCTGCTCAATGAGCACCTGCTCAACTTCCCGGCGGTAATCAACAGCAAGTTGGAGGGCAAGGCCATCGCCCTGAAGTTCGATGCGAGCACCCCCAGCGTGGAGCTCGAAGGGCTGGAGGTGGAGGCATGAGCAACACCACCCCCGCCCCCGCCGATGTGCTCGACACCGGCGATGGCCTGGTCTACCCCCGTGCCGCTGGCGTGAAGGCTGCGGCGCACTTGTTCAAGGCGATGCAAGCCCTCCACGGCGGCGTGGATCCTGACCGCTTTGTAGGCGCCCTCAGCGAGTTGCTGGGTGGGCCGCATTGGTTCGACGTGGCCAATGAGCTCACTGATGAGCTCGAGGCTGATCCTGGCCTGCTGGGCGCCGCTACCAGGGAGGCCTCCAATGACTGAGCCAGGTCTGGAGCAGAGCACCACCGCCCACACCCAGTGGGCGCGGGATGCCTACGCAAAGGCAAAACAGCAACACCCTGGCCTGACCTCTTACGGGTTCGACCTCCCACGGGGCACCGACTATCTCGACGACTGGGCCGAGGGCATCAGCACCAAACACGCCTTGGAAATCCACCGCGCTGCCTGCTGGCTGGATGGCATGGAGACGGTCAAGCACCCAGACCGCTTCGGTTCCTGCGGGCTCAAACACTCGGCAGAGCGCTGGGCCGGTGCGTACGTGAGGGAAGGCGCCCTGATCGTTGCGGCGCTGGCCCTCGGTGTTCCCATCAAGCCCTACGGGAGGCAGGGACACGGGGCCCACATCGGCGTTTCGGCTGCCGCCGTGGTGCGCCGCAGGCAAGAGGCCGCAGAGCGGAGGTCGTCCGATGACTGACCCGATCGTGCTGGACCCGATGGTGCAGAACGCCCTGGCGGTGCTGGAGCAGGCCCTGCTGGACCTGCGCGCAGCGGCTGACGATCAGCAGAGCTGCAGCCAGGCCGGGCAACCGGACCCGGCGGCGGCCGAGATGGATCTGCTGTGCGATGCGCTGGAGCAGCTGGTGATCCTGGCGGGGGGATCCGATGGCTGACTTCCTCACGATCGGGGAGATCACGGCTGAGCTCCTGGCCAGGGGTATCCCCCGGTACGACCACAACCCGGCTGATCGAAACTGGCACGTTCCATCGCCGTGCTGGTGGATCCACCACCCTGAGCCCGGCCCAGCCATCCCACGCACGTATGTGGGGATAGAAGGGGATACAGATGGCCACGATTGGCAGTTCTCCATTGCCAGCTGCGCCTGCTGTGATGCGGTGGTGCGCACTGAGTTGGTGGACATTCACGGCGAGACGTTAAGCACCATCGCCCTATGGCCTGGGCTGGATGCTGCGATCCGGTTTCACCGGCACGCCAGTGAACTGCTCGAGGCCGATCTGGAGCGGATCATCCAATCCAGCAGGGACTGAATACCCCCACAGATGGTCATGGAATCGCCCCGGGAAACCGGGGCTTCTTATTGCGAGGGCACCTGATAAGAAATACTTACCCTGTCAGGGTTAGCCAGAGCATGCCAGACCACGCCAAAGGGTGATTAGGGGCGGTTTGTGAGCCTGCGGACCCCAGTTCTGCAGCCAATATGCGTAAGTTAGTCGGACGGATTCCGTGACCCCAGACGAGCTCAACGCCCATATCCACAAATACTGCAGCCTCCGTGAACGTGGTTCGTTGAAGTGCGACATCACCGTTCGCCTCCCACCCCAGATGTGGTACCACCTCAACGATCACGCCAGAGATCTTCAATCAAATCAGAGCGCAGTCCTGCGGCTCGCTCTCTACGAATACCTGGAGCGCCACGGCCGGAATGCGTTGATTCCGCCGGTTTACGCCTAACAGCACGAAACCCGGCCCCCCCATCACAGGTTCCCGGGTTCCGCTGGCCGACCACCTCTAGCCAACCTGCCCCGATTATGGCCCGCCCCCTCGCTGAGCTGCAGCAACGCTCAGCACAACATCACCACCAGATTGATCGGCTCATCCGGCGGCATCCAACCTGCCCCCGGCCGATCAGCTACCGCGTCGATTGGCACCTGCTCCGCGCTGAATCGCTCGAGGCCGCGTACTGGCAATTCCTCTGCAGTGAGGAGGTGGCCCTGTGACCCCAGGCCAAGCCGATACGCAGATCGAGTTCCTGCAGCAGATCGCCGACAGCGTTGAAGCGCTCGCCGCTGCAGCTGAACGCATCGCCCAGGTGCTCGAGCAACAGCAACGCCAACAGCATCAACAGGGGGCCCGCTGATCAGTGAGCAACCCCCACCTGCCAGTCGGCTGGGATCAACCTGAGATCACCCCAGCTCATTGGCACGAGTGGGTGGAGGGCTCCGGAGTTGACCCTGAAATCGTGCGCCTCAATGTCATCTCCCTCATGGGTGATGAGGTGCTCGAGGCCTTGCTCGGTGATCGCCTCGAGCGGGCTGGTGGCCATGCCCAGCAGTACGTCACCGGCGAAATCCGCCGGATGATCCACTCCCGTGAACAGCTCGCGATCGGCGGCTGGTGGTGCGAAGGCCTCTGCACCCTCAACGGCTGCCGCACACCTGCCAGATGGGGGGTCTTCAAACCCGATCACCCCCTGATCGACCCCAATGGGCGCATCCGTAAATACGAGCACCCCCTTGGCGTGCCGGATGCGCATGCCGGATCCAAATTACTGGGCACGGATCAAAGCTGACCCCACCATCGCCATTGTGCTGGAGGAATCCGACGGCAAGAAACTCGGAGCCTGGCTAACGGCCGGCATCCCGTCCCTCGGTCTGCCAGGCCTGTTCGCTGGCACCCCGCCAGTAGACCCCGCCGATCCGGAGCCGTACATCGGCAACGGTTACGGCAACCGCCGCAACAGCTCCTCATCACGCCGCACCCAACCGCCAAAGAAGCGGAAGCTGCACCCCGACCTGGCGGTGTTCGCCCCCGGTCGCCGGTTTGTAATCAGCTTCGATTACGAGCCCACTGCCCTGGGCCAGCGGCGCCGTGATGCAGCCACCCGCCATCTGGTGGAGCAGCTATTCGCAGCAGGGGCCAGCAGCGTT
>CALJTZ010000510.1 GCA_937975655.1 uncultured Synechococcus sp.
CGGCGCCCGTGCCCGAAGAGGCGGCGGCTGCAGACGCACCGATCCTGCGGGAGGACTCCCTGCGCCCCCGGCGGCTGGCGGACTACATCGGCCAAAGCGAGCTGAAACAGGTGCTGGGCATTGCGGTGGAGGCCACCCAGGCCCGCCAGGAGGCCCTCGATCACGTGCTGCTCTATGGCCCGCCGGGTTTGGGGAAAACCACCATGGCCCTGGTGCTGGCCGAGGAACTGGGGGTGCGCTGCCGCATCACCAGTGCGCCCGCCCTGGAGCGCCCGCGCGACATCGTGGGCCTGCTGGTGAACCTGCAGCCCCGTGAGCTGCTGTTCATCGACGAGATCCACCGGCTCAACCGGGTGGCCGAGGAGATCCTCTATCCCGCCATGGAGGATTTCCGCCTCGATCTCACCGTGGGCAAGGGCACCACGGCGCGCACCCGCAGCCTGCCCCTGGCGCCGTTCACCCTCGTGGGCGCCACCACCCGCGCCGGGTCGTTGAGTTCGCCGCTGCGGGATCGCTTTGGCCTGATCCAGCGGCTGGAGTTCTACGGACTCGAGGATCTCCAGGCCATCGTGCAGCGGGCGGCCGGGTTGCTGCAGCTGGAGCTGGATCCGCCCGCGGCCCTGGAAGTGGCCCGTCGCTGCCGCGGCACCCCCCGCATCGCCAACCGCCTGCTGCGGCGGGTGCGGGATGTGGCGGCCGTGGGTGGCCATGGCCGGGTCACGGCCGCTCTGGTGCATGAAGCCCTCAGCCTGCACCGGGTGGATGGCCGCGGCCTCGATGCCAGTGATCGGCGCTTGCTGCAGTTGCTGCAGGACGGCTATGGCGGCGGCCCCGTGGGGCTCGACACCCTGGCGGCGGGCCTGGGGGAGGATCCCGCCACCCTCGAGGCGGTGGTGGAGCCCTTCCTGCTGCAACAGGGTTTGCTGCAGCGCACTCCGCGGGGGCGCGTGATCACCGAGGCCGGTCGGGCCCATCTGGATGCCGCCGCATGACACGTCTTCTGGCCCTGTTGCTGGCCCCGTTCGTGGCCCCCGTCGTCAGTAGATCGGAAGAGC
>CALJTZ010000511.1 GCA_937975655.1 uncultured Synechococcus sp.
GGGGTGAGGGCGGCTTGCAGCCGCTCCAGCACCTCGGCCTCGGCTCGGGCGGGGCTGGCGGTGAGATCGGCAATGGCCAGACGGCGGATCTCGAGTTGGTGGCGCCGCGCCAGCTCCTGGCAGGCGGCCACCACACCGGGGTGTTCGCAATCGCTGAGCAACAGCGTTTCGCCCGGGCGCCAGGGCAAACCCCAGAGCGGCAGTACACAGCCGGAGGTCACGTTTTCCGTGAACGCCAGGCGGTGGGTCCCCACCCCAAGCCAGTGGGCGAGCCGCTGGCGTAGCCGGGCCACCGTGCCTTCCACCATGGGCCAGACGGCTGTGGTGAAGGGGCCCAGCTCCTGGATGGAGCGCCAACACTCCTGGATCGCCTCGAGCGAAGCGGTGGGCAGGGGCCCTTGACCGCCGTAGTTGAAGTAGGTCTTGCCCGCCAAGGCGGGCATCTGATGGCGCAGTTGGGTCAACCGATGGCGGGATCGCTGCCTCCAGCCTGATGCCTCAGATCACCTGGCCTAGGGCCACGGCGGCCACGGCCGAGAAGAGGGTGATGCCCAGGGCCGTGAAGGGGTTCTGCCCCTGGGCCACGGCGAAGGTGGTGATCACGCCGGCGCCGAGACAGGCCACGGCCAATTGGGTGGTGATGGCGGGGCGGCTTTCCACGGGGCGCAGGGCGACTTGCGCTGCAGCATGGGGGCGGATTGCTGTTCCCCCAATCGCTCCCAGCGGCTTCGTTACCTGGAGTTGGCCTTCGTTACCTGGCGCAATGGCTGGAAGCGGGGCGGGCCCGGCCGCTGCTGGCCCACTGCTGCAGCGCCTCCAGCTGTTCGCGGGCGGTGCGGGAGAGGGGTACCAGCTGGGCGGCGGCTCCGATCAGATCCGCTTCGCCAAACTCGCGCCGCTCGCCGAAGGCCTGGTGCATCGCTTCAATCACCACCTGTTCCAGTTCAGCTCCAGAAAACCCAGCCGTGCGGTCCACCACCACCTCGAGCGGCAGGTCATGGGCGGGGCGTCGCCGCCGCAGCTGCAGGTCGAGGATGGCGTGTCGCTCCTTGGCGTCCGGCAGATCCAGCAGGAAGATCTCATCGAAGCGGCCCTTGCGCAGCAGCTCCGGGGGGAGCTTTTCCACCCCGTTCGCCGTGGCCACGACAAACACCGCGCTGCTTTTTTCCGCCATCCAGGTGAGCAGGCTGGCCAACACCCGCTGGCTGGTGCCGCCGTCGCTGCGGCCATCGCCAGCGGCGGCCCCAAAGCCCTTATCGATCTCGTCGATCCACAGCACGCAGGGGGCCATGGCCTCGGCCCGTTGGATCATGTCGCGGGTGCGGGCCTCGGAGGCTCCCACCAGCCCGGCGAACAGGCGGCCCACATCCAGGCGCAGCAATGGCATGCTCCAGCTGTGGGCCACGGCCTTGGCGGTGAGCGATTTGCCGGTGCCCTGGGGGCCCACCAGCAGCACCCCCCGCGGCAGGGGCAGGCCGTAGCGGCGGGCTTCATCGCTGAAGGCCAGGTGTCGCTGCTCCAGCCAGCGTTTGAGCGCATCGAGGCCGCCGATATCGGCAGGGGTGGCCTCGCTGGGGCAGTACTCCAGCAGCTCGCTGCGGGCGATGGCCTGGCGTTTTTCCTCCAGCACCTCCTCGAGATCGCCGGCCCCCAGCTGGCCCCGCCGGGCAAGACCCCGTGCCGCCACCTGGCGGATGCGTTGCTCGCTCAGGCCGCTGCAGCTGTGGGTGAGTTGCTCCAGCACCTCGGGTTCCAGGCCTTGGCCCGTGGCCTCACCAATGCTTTGTAGGAGCCCGCGGATCTCGTCCTGCTGGGGCAGGGGCAGATCCAGCAGGGTGATGCACTCCTCCAGCTCCCGCGGCACCTGCCATTCGGCGGCGGTGATCACCACCGTGTGGGGCTGTTGCTGGAGGGAGGTGCTGAGGTTGCGCAGCTTGCGGCAGATGCTGCTGTCGTCGGTGTAGCGGTGGAAGTCGTGCAGCACCAGGATCGCCGCCTGCCCTTGCGCGAGGGTTGCCAGGCTGTCGAGGGCGGCCAGGGGATTGCGAGCGGCTTCGCCGTCGTGACTGGGAAATCCCCTGAGGCCCGAGATGAAATCCCAGCGGGCCAGGGCCCGGTTGCCGAGGCGCCTGGCCGCAGCGGCCAGCAGCGCTCCGATCCGCTCTTCCTCCTGGCTGCGGATCCAGAGGATGGGGGTACGGGCGCGGATCAGCAGATCGAGGTGGTCGGCCCAGGCCTGGCTCATGGGGCGGGATCGCGCGGCGTGGGTTCTAGCGCTGGTTGAGGCCCTTGAGGGCGGCCCAGCGGGGGTCGATCATGTCGCCGCTGCCGGTGCCCTGCAGGTTGGGGCCAGGGCAGCCAGGGCCGCAGCGGTTCACCAGGGGCAGTTGCAAGCTGAGCTGCTCGAAGGCCCAGTGGGCTGGATCGAAGTCGCCCCGTGGGTCGAGGCTCTCCGTGAGCGCATCAGAATCGAGATCCAGCACCGCGCTGCCGGCTTCCAGCACGGCGGCTTCGCTGATGCCCTCCTCTCGGGCCTCCTCGCCCAGCCAGAGCAACTCCTTGGTGGCAAAGCTGAGGGGGTGGTTGAAGTGCTGCAGGCAGCGGTCGCAGCAGAGGGTCACGATTGTGCTGGCCTGGCCTTCCACCTCCAGCACGTTGCCTCGGTGTTGGGCCTTCACCGCGCCCCGCACGGGGGTGAGGCTCTCCAGCTCGCTCAGGTGCTGATCCAGCCGCCACTGCCGTCCTTCGGCCAGGAGCTTGAGCTCCTGGATTGGCAGCGGCTGCAGGTCGCCGCCGCTGGTGGCGGCAGCCTGGCGGGACTCAGCCATGGCCCTACTTCTTGCCCTTGGGCTCGAAGGGGAGCCGCTCGCTGCCCGCCGTGGTGGCCGTGGCCGTCACCGTCTGCTGGGCCATCTGCTGGTCGAGGATCGCCTGCAGGTTGTCGGGCAGGGATTCCCGGGTGAGCAGGAAGGTCTGCAGAGCCTGGAAGATGTTGGCCACCACCATGTAGAGCAGCACGCCCGCCGGCAGGGGGAAGAACAGGAACATGCCCGTGATCATCACGGGAGTGACCTTGTTGGCGGTGGACTGTTGCGGGTTGGCGGGCATGCCCATGCCCGAGAGGATCTGGGAGACGAACAGGCTGGCGCCGAAGGCGGCCACCAGGATCGCGATGTCCCAGTTCAGGGCGCCATCGGTGTAGAAGCCCACCTGGCCCAGGGCCTTGATGAACAGGAAGCCACTGCGGGCCGCCAGGCCGGGGATCTTGGCTTCCACCACGGCATCGCCGGGGGCAATGGCATGGATGGTGCCGTTCTGATCCACGCTCACCAGCCCCTCCCCCTTGGTGACGCTCCAGGTGGGGTTGAAGCTGCTGCCATTCTCCACGCCGGAGAGCACTGAGGCGAAGCTGTCGCCCGTCTTGGTGTGCAGGCTCACGGTTTCGGTGTCGCCCACACCGAGCTTGGTGCCCTTCTCGAGGCTGGCGATCACCGGCAGGTGGTTGGTGGCGGTGACGAAGATCGAATGGCTGGGGCTGTTGAAGGGCTTCGGTTCCACCGCGGCGATCTGATCGGCCGGCAGCACCTTCAGATTGAGGGTGTAGGGCACATCGGCGAACGGTGAGCCCCGCAGGGTGGCGAACAGGGCGAACAGGATCGGCATCTGCACCAGCAGGGGCAGGCAGCCCGACAGGGGACTGCCGAACTCCTTCATGAGGGAGCCCAGCTCCTCCTGTTGCTTCTGGGGGTTGTTGGCGTACTTGGCCTTGATTTCCGCCTGGCGCTTCTGCATCACCGGTTGGGCGATGCGCATGCGGCGGGCGCTGCGGATGGAGCCGGCGCTAAGAGGGAACAGCGCCAGACGGATCACCACCGTGAGGGCAATGATGGCTAGCCCGTAGCTCGGCACCAATCCGTAGAAGAAATCGAGGATCGGGAGCAGCAGGTTGTCGGAGATGTAGCCGATCACGGCGTGGTTACGTCAGAAGGGGTGGGTGTTGGGGGCCAGTGTGTCAGGCCGCGAAGCCGCTGTTGGCGGCCTTGGGGGCCTTGGCGGCGGTGCTGGCCGCCATCCGCTCCTGGATGTAGGCCTCGGCCTCGCGGTAGTTGGGCACCGCGCGCATCTCGAGCTTCATGCCGTCGTTGAGCACCAGCACCATGTCGCCCCAGAAGCCCAGGCCGCGGGCCACAGAACGCACCTCGCGAATCTGCTTGTACACCACCTGGGTGCGGTCGCGGCCAAGCCAGCCGCCGCTCACTGACACCCGGCGGCTGGTGATGGTGAACCGCAGCCACAGGGCCCGCACGATCGCCCCCACGGCGAAGGGAATCCCGATCAGGGTGAGCCCGAACAGCAGGTTGGTGATCAGATCACCCTTGGCGGGACCGCCCTCGTAGAAGACGTCCTCATTGATGCTCGCGCCGGGGGCGACCGGTCCGGAATTCGCCGCAGCAGTCATGGGCGCAGCCCTGCCTTCTCGAGGAGTTCAGAACATTCTCCCAGCAGAACCTCATCACCTGCGTCGGCGCTGCCTGGCTTGAGGGAGATCAGCAGCCAGGTGTTGGCCATCTGGGCCTGCCGTGCTGCTGTGGCGGCCACCAGGTAGCTGTGGAACAGCCGCCGCAATTGGTTGCGACGCACCGATTTCTTGCTCACCTTGGCACTCACCACCACCCCGAGGCGGCAGCTCAGGGGGTTGGTGTCGCGCGGGTCGGGCTTGAGCAGGGCGGGCTCGGCGGCCATGGTGCGCAGCACCATCCAGGTGCCGTGGAGCCGCCGGCCCTTCTGGTAGAGCCGATCGAACACAAAACGTCCCCGCAGCCTGTGTTCCCGGGGCAAAACCATGGACGGTTGGCTCGGGGTGGCGACGGGGACGTTGGGATGGGGGTGCGGCGAAGTGGAGCTGGTGCTCCAAGCTCCAGGCGCTAGACCGCCAGGCGAGCGCGGCCCCGCTTGCGGCGGGTACGGATCACGCGGCGGCCGGTGTGGCTGCGCATGCGAACGCGAAAGCCGGAAACCCGCTTGCGCTTGCGGCTGGTTCCTTCGAGGGTCCGTTTGGTCATGGCTCCGGCTCGGCTACGCCTTCAACGTCGATGGCCCAACCTATCAGCTGGGGGTGGGCTGAGCCGCCCGAGCGCTCAGTTGCTGGGCGGATCGATCTGGATCAGCCAGCTGCCCAGATAGCCTGAGATGGGGATATCGCCAGGGGCCTGGGCCAGGGCATTGAACTGATACATGCCCGCGTTGAACGGGTTGAAGATGTTCAGGTAGATGCCGATGGTCTTGCCCACCGGTACCGGGGTGTCCGGGAAGATTTCGATGGCTGTCCGGTCCTTCGAAACCTCCACCACCGCTGGGATCTGCTTCTCGCAGCGGGTGCGCGCCAGCATGCCGCCCTCCTTCATGTAGCAGAGCTGCACGTATTTGGGATTGATGTCCACATCAAAGCTTTTGGGGATGCCCACCGTGAGTTTGAGGATGGCTGTTTTGCGATCCTTGGGTCTCAACAGCAGGTAGTACTCCGAGCGCTTCAGCCGAGCCGTATCGGTCATGAAGTAATAGAGCTTGCGGTAATCCTTCGTGGTGTCCCAGCGGAACTCCATCAGGCCCGGGGTGCCCTGGGCGCGGGCTGGAGCCAGCGGGGCCAGGGGGGTGAAGCTGGCGGCTAGGCCAGCCAGGCCGATGGCCGTGGCGGCTGTCGCAGCGCGGAGGAAAGACATGGAGGGTGTGGGAGGAGGGCTGATGCCGTCAATGAATTCTCAGCAGGGGCTGAGGCCCGCGGACCCGCAGGTGGGCGGCAGCCCAGCTGGCAGTGGTGACCAGATGTGACTCAGTTGTTCTGACCAGCCAGGTCGGGCCGCAGTCGGGCGGCCTCGCGCAGGTAGGCATGGCGCGCCGGCTGATGCTCCTCCAGCCAGGCGTGGGCCAGCAGGCGAATGCAACGGGGTAGGTCGCCCTCCACGGCCATCTGCTGGCAGTCGAGCAGGGCCACGCCATCCCAGCCCGCACGGCGCCGGGCAATGGCTGCCGGGAAGCAGGCATTCAGGTCGGCCGTCACCGAGAAGGTGATGGACAGCAGCTGGCTGCCCTCCAGCCCGTTGCGCTCCACCAGGGCATCCAGCAGTTCCGCCACGGCCTCGGCGATGGCCTCGGCGCTGTTGGCGCTGGCCGTGGTGGCACCCCGGAGCGAGCGCAGGCTGCGGGGGCTGCTCATGGCCGGTAGAGCCACAGGGGTTGGCCGCTCCAGGCCAGCTCCAGGCTGAGGGCGGCACCGAGGCGGCCCAGCAGGGCCCGGCCCGGAATCAGCCCCGCGAAGCGCTTGGGCGGCTTGCCGAAGGTGATCGGCCGGGTCTTCTCCTCGTCGAGATCCGCCAGGCGGGCGGCCAGGCGGCGGGCGGTGTCCTCATCGCCCAGCGCATCCACGAGGCCCAGCTCCTTGGCTTGAGCACCGCTGAAC
>CALJTZ010000512.1 GCA_937975655.1 uncultured Synechococcus sp.
GCTTTGCGGTTGAGGGTATTAAGTTTGTGCTTGTCTGATGCTCCTGCGCTCAGACTTCTTGCTGTTTGGCTGACAAGCCCGTGCGCCTCGACACGGTCTGGTTGATTCACCGCGCCGCCAGCCAGGCGGCGCTCCGCCAGGCCCGCCGCAGCGCGGAGCTCTTGCGCGAGCAGGGTGCCCAGGTTTGCGTGGCGATGAGTGGCCCCCACGCCAACCAGTTTCCGGGCTTGCTGGCGGATCAGGGAAGCCCACCCGATCTGGCGGTGGTGCTGGGTGGTGATGGCACCGTGCTGGGGGCCGCTCGCCATCTGGCGCCCCTGGACGTTCCCCTGCTGTGTTTCAACGTGGGCGGCCACTTCGGCTTTCTCACCCATGAGCGCAAGTTGCTCAGCCAGGGCAGCGGGGCCGAAGGCGAGCCGGATCTGTGGCAGCGCCTGCGCGACGATCGCTTTGCGCTGGAGCGGCGCATGATGCTTGAGGCGCGCACGGACAGCGATGACGAACCCCATCTGGCACTGAACGACTTCTATCTGCGCCCCTGCCTCGATGAGGTGGCCCCCACCTGCGAGCTGGAGCTGGAGATCGATGGGGAGGTGGTGGATCAATACCGCGGCGATGGTTTGATCATCTCCACCGCCACCGGCTCCACCGGCTATTCGATGGCCGCCGGCGGGCCGATCCTGCACCCCGGCCTGGAGGCGATCGTGGTGAACCCGATCTGTCCGATGAGCCTCTCCAGCCGTCCGGTCGTGGTGCCGCCCCGGGCCCAGCTGGCGGTGTGGCCCCTGGGAGAGTCGAGCCGGCGGGTGCGCCTCTGGAAGGATGGAGCCCATGCCACCGTGCTCGAGCCTGGCGACCGCTGTGACGTGCGCCGCGCCCCCCATGAGGCGCTGATGGTGCAGTTGGAGCAGAGCCCCTCCTACTACCGCAGCCTCAGCCGCAAACTGCACTGGGCCGGCAGCCTCACCGCCGCGGAGCCCTCGCCCAACTGATCGTGTTCCGCCGCCATGGCCCTGGAGATTGAACGCCGCTTTCTGGTGGCCGGCGATGGGTGGCGGCCCCATGTGCACTGGAGTCAGCACCTGTGTCAGGGCTATCTGGCGGCCTCGGCGGAGGCCCTCACCCTCCGCGTGCGCACTGCTGGCGCCGATCAGGCCTGGCTCACCTTGAAACTCCCGGCTGAGGGTATCGCCCGCCATGAGTTCGAGTATTCAATTCCCCTGGCCGATGCGCAGGCGTTGCTGCTGCACAGCGGCGAGCAGCTGGCCAAGCAGCGCCATGGCCTGGATCTCCCTGGCGGCGATTGGGTTCTGGACGTGTTTGAAGGGGCCAATGCACCGCTGGTGATCGCCGAGGTGGAGCTGGCCACGGCGGATCAGTCCGTGGCCGTGCCGCCCTGGTGCGTGCAGGAACTCACGGGGTTGGGCGGCTTCAGCAACGCGGCTCTGGCCCGCCGCCCCTTTGCCAGCTGGCCCCCCCAGGATCGTGAGCCTTGGTTGCAGCGTCTCTGCTGCGTATCGGATTAGGATTTTCTTCAGACCTTCCGATTGGCTTTCGATTCGGTGATCGGCCTCTACGACCAGCAAGGAATGCTTCGCTTCGCTGGCCTTGACCGGGCCGAGTGCTTGGCCTATGCCGAGTTGTTTGCCCTGGATGAAGGCAGCTTCAGCTTGGAAGCCCTGTTCGGCGTCGAGCCCGAGACCAACCGTGTGGTGCCGGCGCTCTAGGCCGGCGCACTGCTTCAGCTCTGTTGCCCATCCTGGGGCAGGTTGCAGCAGTTGAAGCCGTCGCGGCAGATCTTGCCGTTGTCCATCGCCCAATTCAGCAGGGCCACCCGGTTTTTGGCCCCGGTTTTGGTGAACACGTTGCTCACGTGGTTGTCCACCGTGCGCTTGCTGATCATCAGCGTCTCCCCAATCTCCTGATTGGTGAGCCCCTGGGCCACCAGCGCAATGATTTCCAGTTCCCGCTCCGAGAGCTCAGAGCGCTGATGACTGAGATCGCTCAGCTCTGTCATCGAAGCTCCCTGGGCGTGGCCGCACTGTAGGCAGCTCTCCGCCCGCTCGAAAACCCTGTGGCCGATGATGGCCCCAATTGGTACGGGCGTTTTGCGGCTGCAGCAGGCACTGGAGATCGGCTCCTTCGCGATCACAGCCGAGGTGATGCCACCCCGTGGTGGCGATTGCAGCCGCACCCTGAACCACGCCCGCCAACTGGCGGGGTTGGTGCATGCCGTCAATGTCACCGATGGCAGCCGCGCCGTGATGCGGATGAGCAGCCTGGCGGTGTGTCGCCTGTTGTTGGAGGCGGGCATCGAACCGGTGCTGCAGCTGGCCTGCCGGGATCGCAACCGCATCGGCCTGCAGGCCGATCTGCTCGGGGCCCATGCCCTCGGCATCCGCAACCTGCTGTGCCTCACGGGCGATCCAGTGCGGGCCGGCGATCAACCCGCGGCGCGGCCGGTGAATGAGCTGGAATCAGTGCGGCTGTTGCAGCAGGTGCAGGCCTTCAACCAGGGCATTGATCCGGTGGAGGGGGTGTTGCCCGATGGGCCCACCGCCCTGTTCGCCGGGGCCGCCGCCGATCCCCAGTGCCCCAGCTGGAGTGGCTTGCAGTCGCGGATTCGTCGCAAGCAGGCCGCTGGTGCCCGCTTCCTGCAGACGCAGATGGTGATGGATGCTGAGCGGCTCAAGCGGTTCGTGGGCGAGCTCACGGGCCCCCTGGGCCTGCCGGTGCTGGCGGGGGTGTTCCTGCTCAAGTCCGCCAGGAATGCGATGTTCATCAACCGGGTTGTGCCCGGTGCCTGCATTCCCCAGGTAATCATCGATCGGCTGGCTGCCGCCTCCAATCCCGCCGACGAGGGCATCAGCATCGCCGCGGAGCAGGTGGCCGCCTACGCCGGCATCGCCCAGGGGGTGCACTTGATGGCCGTGAAGGCCGAGGAGCGCATCCCTCTGATCCTGGAGCGGGCGGGGATCAGCTCGCGGTGCTGATGGCCAGGTCGGTCCCCAGTAGATCGGCCATGGCCTTTTGCTGCGGGGAAGGAGCCACGTGGTCCAGGCGGCGGGAGTCGGTGATCAGCCAATCGAGGGCTGCTTCCTGCAGGTCGAAGTGGTCGCCGTTGCGATCCACGCAATAGCGGCCGTACACCAGCTTCTCCACGAGTCGCACACCCGGACCGATGCGGGAGTAGTCGAAGATGATCGAGTTGTCGATCGTGGCACCTTCGCAGATGTGGCAGCTGGGGCCGATCATGGCCGGCCCGATGATGGTGGCACCGTCCTCGATCTTGGTCATGCCGCCCACATAGATGGGGCCCTGCACGTTGATCTTGTCCCAGTTGGCGGACACGTTCAGGCCCGTGAAGATCCCGGGCCGCACTTCCTTGCCGGGGATCTGAACCTGGCGCACCTGCCCCTGCAGCACGCTGCGGATGGCCTGCCAGTAGTCCGGCACCTTGCCGATGTCCACCCATTCGAATTCCATCGGCAGGGCGTAAAACGGTGCCCCATCGGCCACCAGCCGGGGGAAGAGATCGGAGCCGATGTCGAAGGGAACGCCGGCCGGGATGTAATCGAGAACCTCAGGTTCGAAGATGTAGATGCCGGTGTTGATCATGTCGCTGGCGGCCTCATCCACCGCCGGCTTCTCCTGGAAGGAGCGCACGCGCCCATCCGCGTCCGTCACCACCACGCCATAGCTGCTTACCTGCTCCTTGGGCACCCGCTTGGTGATCAGGCTCGCCATGGCCCCCTTGGCCTTGTGACGGCGCACGGCCTCGCTGAGATCCAGATCGATCAGCGCATCCCCGCAGAGCACCACAAAGGTGTCATCGAAGAAGGGCTGGAACGTCTGGATCTTCTTCAGACCGCCAGCGGAGCCGATGGCATCGCCAATCAGCTGGCCATCCTCGATGCGGCCCTCAAAGCTGTAGGCGATTTCCACGCCGAAGCGCTGGCCATCGCGGAAATAGTTTTCGATCTCCTCGGCCAGGTGAGACACGTTCACCATGACCTCGGTGAACCCGTGCTCCCGCAGCAGCTCGAGCAGAAACTCCATCACGGGTTTCTGCAGGATGGGGATCATCGGCTTGGGGGTTGTGTGCGTGATCGGCCGCACACGGGTCCCCTTACCGGCCGCCAGGATCATCGCCTTCATCGGCGCTGTCTGCCTTCGGTGAGTTGAGCCACCCTAGGCAATGGCATCAGGCGGCCAGAGCCTCCCGAGACGGCCCCCGAGCTGACCCCAGCTCGGGGGGCAGGGGGAGCTGGACGCTTTCGTTGCCATCCAGCAGGCGTTTGAGCTGCAGGGGCGCAAACAGGCCGCCCTGTTGCTCCAGCTCCACCTTCCCCTGGGAGCAGAGAAACAGCAGCGCCCAGAACACCCCCACCCGATCGCAGTCGAGATCGGGTGGGGCCACCTGGGCCCAGGCCTCCACCAGGCCGTCAAAGCCTGTCCACTCGAGGGATTGGGGCCACTGCAGCAGGAACTGGCTGAGGGCCGCGGTGGTTTCCGGCAGCTTCTCGCGGTGGGCCAGGGCCGCCACCTGTTCGATCACGGCCCGGTCGCTGAAGCGCTTGCTGCGCTGACGTTGGCGGCTTTTGCCCTCCTCCTGCTCCAGCCGCTCGGCGATGTCTTCGAGTTGACGAATCAGCTCCCCAAGCGTCACGGGGCGCTGCAGGGGCGGCGGGGCCACGGGACGGCGCAGCAGATGCCGTTCCGGTCGGCGGGGCAATTCCACACCCGGGCTGAGCAGCCAGCCCTGGCCCTCGGCATCGAAATCGAAGCTGAAGTCCTCCTCCAGCACTGGTTCGGGCGGGAAGGTTTGGGCTTCAAGCACCTCCGCTTTGAGGCTCACCAGCACCGAAGCGGCCAGGAAGGCCTCGCTGGTTTCGGCCAGGTCCTGCTCGTAGCTCCCGCCAGATTGGCGGTGCATGGCGGCCACCAGCTTCGGCACTTCAATGCGCTGGCGCAGCTGGTCGAGAAAGCCGTCCACCACGGCGATCACATCCACATCCCAGGGATCGAGATCCCCCCGCTCCGCCGCATCCTGCAGCAGCCGGATGGCGAGCCTTGCACCCCCTTCGGCCACTGGTCTGCGCGTACTCCACTGAAAGTACCGGCTCTGGGCCGCTAAAACCAGGGGGCTGGCCCTGCCGCTTCAGACCACCTCAGCAGCCTGGGAGGAGCTCTCCCCCGCGGCGGGCAGCAGGCCTAGCTGGGCATCCACCGTGGCGCGGTAGCGCTGGAGGTCGTCCTCCAGTTCGCGGATTCGCACCTGTTGGGCCTCCATGGCGGTGGGATCCACCTGGCTCTCCACCCGCTTCACCACACCGGTCCACACCGCGAACACCCAGGCGGCGGTGGCGCCCACGCCCCCCACCACCAGCAGTAACGCTGCCAGGGGAAGGGTGAAACTCACCCCTGGCAGAAACCGCACCGTGGTGGCGGCGGTGTTTTCCAGAGTGAACATCACGGTCGCCAGACCGAAGCTGAAGATCAGCAGAAAGTTGAGCTGCTTCATGGCTCAGGGCCGCATGGGCTGCGCATCAGAGCGTAAGGACAGAGCGGGTCTTCTGCACAGGGCGACACCGGGCTGCAGATGTTCGTTACCCCTGGCGATCCAGGGGCTGGAGCTCAGCCCAGAGCTGGGGCCTGCAGGAGGGCCGGCGGCAGCAGCTCGGCCATGGGCGAGCGGCGGATCAGGGCGTTGGCGGGAGGGTGAATCACCTTGGCCATGGCGCTGTTCTCCCGCTGCACTAGGGCCTCGATGGAGGCCCTGTAGCTGTCGGTCATGATCCGCGGGTAGAGGCCGATGCCGATGATCGGCACCAGCAGGCAGCTGATCACGTAGATCTCGCGCGGCTCGGCATCCACCAGATGGGTGTGGGAGGCCAGCTCGGCATTTTCCTTGCCGAAGAAGATCTCCCGCAGCATGGAGAGTAGGTACACAGGCGTGAGGATCACCCCGATGGCCGCCAACACGGCCATCACGATGCGGAAGCTGAGGGAGTAGGCCTCGCTGGTGGAGAAGCCCACGAACACCATCAGTTCGGACACGAAGCCGCTCATCCCCGGCAGAGCCAGGGAGGCCAGGGAGCAGATGGTCCAGAGGGCGAACATCTTGCGCATCTTCTGGCCCACCCCGCCCATCTCATCGAGCTGCAGGGTGTGGGTGCGGTCGTAGGTGGCCCCCACCAGGAAGAACAGCGAAGCGCCGATCAGGCCGTGGCTGATCATCTGCAACATGGCGCCGCTGGTGCCCAGGTCACTGAAGCTGCCGATGCCGATGAGCACAAAGCCCATATGACTGATCGAGCTGTAGGCGATCTTGCGCTTGAGGTTGCGCTGGGCAAATGAGGTGAGGGCGGCGTAGATGATGTTCACCACCCCCAGCACCACCAGCAGTGGGGCGAACTGGGCATGGCCTTCGGGCAGCAGCTGCACGTTGAAGCGCAACAGCGCGTAGCCGCCCATCTTCAGCAGGATCCCGGCCAGCAGCATGTGCACTGGCGCCGTGGCTTCGCCATGGGCATCGGGCAGCCAAGTGTGCAGGGGCACGATCGGCAGTTTCACGCCGAAGGCGATCAGCAGCCCGGCGTAGGCGAAGAGCTGGAACTTCGTGGAGAAGTCCTTGGCCATCAGGGCCGTGTATTCGAAGGTGGGCGCCCCACCGCCGTGGAAGGCCATGGCCAGGCCCACGATCAGGATGAACAGGGAGCTGCCTGCCGTGTAGAGGATGAACTTGGTGGCGGCGTACTGCCGTTTCTTGCCGCCCCAGATGGCCAGCAGCAGGTACACCGGCAGCAGTTCCAGCTCCCAGGCCAGGAAGAACAGCAGCATGTCCTGCACCGCGAACACGGCGATCTGGCCGCCATCCATGGCCAGCAGCAGGAAATAGAAGAGCTTCGGCTTGAACGTCACCGGCCAGGCGGCCAGGGCGGCCAGGGCCGTGATGAAGCTGGTGAGCAGGATCAGGGGCATCGAGATGCCGTCCGCCCCCACCGACCAGGCCAGGCCCAGGTCTGGCAGCCATTGCCAGCGCTCCACCATCTGCAGCCCCTCCACGGAGGGGTCGTAGCCGTTGAGGTAACCCCCCACCGTGATCAGGAAGGTGATCAGGGCCACGCCCAGGGCAAACCAGCGCACCTGCTTGCCATCGCCCTTGTCAGGCACGAACGGGATGCAGAGCGCCGCTGCGATCGGAAACAGGATCGAGGCGCTCAGCCAGGGGAACGCCGTGCTGCTGCTCTGGGCCAGCGTTGCGCCCTGGGTTACCGCGAAGTCCAACGCCACAGGCAGGCTCAAGGGTCTGGCCGGAGTTTAGAAATCCTGATCAGAACTGAACTCTGCTCGTGGCGGATGTCACACAGAGCGTTGTGCCCCTGGGTTGATGTGTCGGGGTGGTGTCCGCTTGGGCGGAACACACCCCGACACATCAACCCAGGGGCGGCCGGGAGTTGAGGGAGGGTGCAGGCCGGTGGCAGGGATCAGGCCGCCAGCACCACCAGTGGGGGTTAGCCCAGAGCGCCGAACAGCACCACCAGGGCAATCACGCCGCCGAACACGATCAGTGCATAGAACTGGGCCCGGCCGGTTTCCAGGTATTTGAGGCCCTCGCCGCTGCCCAGGGTCACCAGGCCGGTGAGGTTCACAACCCCATCCACCACCTTGGAGTCCACCTCGAGCACT